>JAADEM010000015.1 GCA_013153405.1 Chlorobiota bacterium | reverse complement strand
GGAGTACCTGTTACCGAAAAACATTTTAATGTTAAAAGAGAAAATGTAAATGACACTATTGTTTTTGATAACGTTACCGGAGCATTAGGAACTTATCGTTATGAAGATGATGATGAAGAACCAGCATCTTATGATAGCGGACTTCTTCGCTGGCCTGAGATTACAGAGACCTATTGGACAGGTAATATTGATGTTGATTGGCATAAAGACGGGAATTGGGATAATGGTATTCCTACATCATCTAAAGATGCCGTAATTGAGGATAAAGATAATGATCCGGTAATATTCAGTGGTGATGCTGAATGTAAAGACCTGAAGATTATTGATGGTAGCTTACGATTAGAGAGTGGGAATGATCTATATGTTAACGCAGACTTATCGGTAGCTACAGGGTTGTTATATGTAAATGCAGACAGTAGTGATATTATTGTTAGTGGTGACTGGATTACAGATACTCAGGGGCACTTTTCACATGGTAGTGCCACAGTAATCTTTAATTCAGGAGAGGGAGCTGCAACAATTGTTCCCGGATATGAGAATTTCAATAATATAACATTCGATAATGCAAATACTACTTTTACAATCTCTGGTGCGACAATGTATCTGGATGGAAAGTTGGCTGTTAATGCCGGAACAATAGCTCCTGTTACAAACTATTATAAGTTCTATATTAAAGGAGATTATGAAATTGTAAATGGTTCATTTGACACTGATGCATCACGTTATGGTGGTACAATATTCCTTAACGGAGACGAAGATCAAACAGTCACTAATGGAATATTCTACAATCTGTCCGTAGATGGAACAGGAAATAAAGTTTTTAACGGGTCCAATACTATTTACGGAAAAACAACAATAAATTCTACACTTAAAGCTGCATCAGGAAGTGCGATTGAATTTAAGGGCGATATGCAGATAAATAGTTCAGGAACATTTGATGACGGAGGTGAAAGTCATATCTTTAACGGTATAAATTGGCATGGAGATGGAACATATACTGGTTCCGGAACAGTTACTTTTAACAGAACAGCGAATAATCAGTATTTGTATAGTGCATCTTTTAATAATTTAATTGTTGATTGTAAAACCAGAAGCCTTTATGTGAGAGGTGATATTTCCGTAGTTGATAATTTAACTCTTAAAAATGGTATTGCTAATGTATTCCTGGAAGATGGCAATTTAATTTCAGGAGGGAATACAATCACCGTAGAAGATGGTGTTAATTTGTATGTTTATGGTGCCGATAACTTCCCGAAGGGTTTCTCTGCTTATAATCTTTCTGCAACAAGTAACACCCGTTATTACGGTTCTTCTGATCAGTTAATTGCAGGTGTTTCTTATGGTAACCTAATACTTAATTATGAAAACACTAAAACTTTGTCAGGAGATATGGAGGTTAAAGGACGACTTACATTTAATAACGCTACTCTTGATGTTAGTACAAATAACTATACAATAATTATCGGAGGTGATTATTGGTACAATTATACTACTGGAGGAAGTTTTATTTGCCGCCAGGGAGAAGTCATATTTAATGGGAGTATAAGACAAAATATTGGATTTGGCAGTGATAACTTAAATGATTTTTTTAATCTGACAATTAATAGTACTGGCGATTATGTTTACGCCAATAATAATTCTTCAAATGATTTTATCGTTAAACAAAATCTTACTGTAAACAGCTCCTTATTTAATGCAAATGGACATGTTATATATGTAGGAGGTGATTTAATTGCACCAACTACCGGAACTGGAGGATTTATTAATTCAGGAACTTATTACTTGAATAAAACATCAGGTAATGCTATTATAGGGTTTAACGGTACAATAGTTCATAATCTTACTATTAATAGTGGTGCCACATATACCGCCCAGGATGATCTTACCTTATATGGTGATTTTAATCTTCTTTCCGGAACATTTGACGGGCATGGTAAAAATATATCTTTAGGAAACGATGGTAATGATATTGTTACTGTAGACGGTAAATATATTATTGGAGCAGGAGGAGTTTTGGGAATTGGGAATGGAACTACTATGAATGTGAGTCAATCTGGACGTCTGGAAGTTATTGGAGGTGCAGGTGGTGTCGCAAAAGTGACTAACAATATATCAGGAGGAAGATATAACCTTACGATAGAAGGAGAGATTGCTGCTGATAACTATTTGTTTGAGTATATGACGGAAAATGGTATTTACCTTACATCATCATCAACTATTGATGCTACATATCACTTTAGTAATGGTACTTTCTCAAATGGTTATAGCAGAGGACAGTTATTCAGGGTAGAAAACACCCAGGATTTTAGCGGAGCCAACAGAATTGAAAATGTTTCATTCCCGAATAATCCCGGAGGAAGTGCATCGAATATTGCAAAATATTCAGCATCTTCCGGTACTCTTGAGTTTTATGATTGTTCAGGAGTCTTTGCGGGAGAGTCATTTGATAATGATCCTAATGACCTAATTAATTGGACAGGACCGGTTAAACTAACATGGAACGGTTCAGTGAACACAGATTGGAATAATGTTGATAACTGGTCGGCAAGTTCAGGAAACCCTATTGTGCCGATAGCTACAACTGATGTTATAATCCCTGATGGTTTGGTTAATTACCCGAATCTCACCACAAAAGGTCAGACTTCTGCCAACCTTACTATAGAAACGGGAGGACAGATGAAAATCAACACACCATATGATAATGGTGATGTTGATCTGGATGTAAATGGCGCTTTTATAATCAATGGTCAGCTGTTGATAAATTCGGTTAATGACTATGTTAATATTGAAGGAGACTGGAGTCAGTCGTCATCAGCTGCTGTTGTAAATGACGGAACTATTACCTTTGATGGAACTTCCGGTACTGCTTTAATTAATAGTCAGAGAACAGGATTTTATGACTTGATTTTTGATGGTGCTACACAATATCAACTTGCTGCAGCTACTATAGTTTCAGGTAATTTAAAAATTAATTCAGGTTCATATTTTGATGTTGGAACAGACTATCAGCTTACTCTTAAGGGTAATTTTGAGAATGCTGGAACTTTTAACAGTGAGAAAGGTAAAGTTGTGTTTAGCTCTGAAACGGGAGACAAAACAATAACCTGTGGGCCATCAGCATTATATGATGTGGAAATTGATGCGTCGTCCGTTATTTATTCATTACAGGATAATATGGATGTGTCGAGAGATATGAAAATTATAGATGGAACTCTTAATATGAATGGTAATACATTAAGTATAGCACGTAATTTGTCAATTTCGGGAAGTCTGAAGGTTGATACAGCTTCAGTGTTGGACATGGCTGATGGAGCAGCTCTTGCAGTAAATGATGGCGGACTTATTGAAATGATAGGAACAGACGCAAGTCGTTCTTCAATAACAAGTTCATCGCATGGACGCTATGCTTTTGATGTAAACTCGGGAGGTTCAATAAAAGCTCAGTTTTACACCGTTGATTATGTTGATGCAGATGGTCTTTACATGGCACCAGGATCTAATATTGATCAGACTTATAATCTTTCTGATGGTATCTTTTCTGACGGTTATCCTGATGCAGGAACATATATGACACTTTTGCATGAAATGCCGGAAAATGATACAATACGAAATCTTGTGTTTAACCCAGGTCCGAAATATAATGTAACAAGAACATCAGGTACTACCATCTTTTATTTTGAAGATGCCAGTGGAGATCTTGGAAATTATCTTTATGAGAAAGATGATGAAGTAGATCCGAGTGCGACTACGGGACTATTAAGATGGCCCTATGTGAAACTTTATACATGGGAAGGTGATGTGAGCAATAACTGGTACGATGCCGGTAACTGGTTCGATGATCAGATTCCGGATGAAGGGAATAGTGTTACAATAAAAGACAATGGCGGTTTGGCTCCTGTTATAACGCCTGATGACGGCGAAGTTATTATTAATGGCATATCTATCGAATCAGGTGCACTTACAGTTAGGCCAGGCTCTGAATTTACTATAACAGGAGACATAATTACCACAGGAGATACGGCTGTGTTGATAATTGAGAATACAGTCGACAATCCTGCTTCTGTGAAATTTGATGGAGGAAAATCTGATACGGTAGTTATAAAATGGACTTATCCTGCAGGACAATATTGGTATATTGGTCATCCTGTTCAGGGAATAAAGTATTCAGACTTTTATGATGCCACAGGCGGTAGTTTTAATCTGTATAAATATACCGGAAGCGCTTGGAGTCAGATCTCGGATGCAAATTATGATTTTGATGCAAACCCTGTTGAGGGATATGCATTTAAGAATACTACAGGATCAGATGTGACAGTTTCCTTTACAGGTATATTACATAATGAGAGTTATTCAAGTTCGATAAATGGATGGAACCTTATAGCCAATCCTTATGCTTCATATATAGATGTTGAAGATATGGGATTTGATTATGGTAACTCTCTTACTACTGTTTGGACAACAACAAACCGTCAAGGTAGTACTCAGTATGCAACTTATGATATTGATTCTGATCTTGGAAGTTTGGGGGGAACTAATTATATAGCTCCGGGACAGGCAATATGGTTAAGGAATTATTCCGATGGAACATTTAACATTGCAACAACAACACAGGTTCATGCTCCTTCCAGTCTTACACAGGAAGAATCTCAGTTAAAAGGAGCTTTGGTTTACGAACCGTCAGATGTTCTGAGATTGACCTTTGACAATGGAAATGCTTATGATGAGGTTGTTCTTGCATTCCGCAGCTACGGAACAGTGAATGAAATTACTAATTATGATTCCGAGAAACGATTTGGCAGTACTTCCATACCAAATGTATATGCCCTTAAAGGGGACAGGAAAACCGTAATCAGTGTATATCCTGAAACTATGGACAATGATACTGTTCATATAGGATATAAGTATGATTCTTCGAATATGCTTACAATAAAGGCGACTAATATTCAAGACTTCACCACTCTGCAGGATGTTTATTTGTACGATAAAAAAGAGAATGTGGAAGTTAATCTTCGGGAAACTCCTGAATATACCTTTACAGCAGTTTCCGGCGAAGAAGTAGATCGGTTTGAATTATACTTTACTCATGTTGCTACCGGATTTGAAAATTCGATTAAGAATAGTGCTTTGTCTGGTGATATACAGATTTATGGTACAGGAAACAATGCGATAGTTAAAGTTTCCTCAGAAATTCTTGCATCTGCCAATGGTGATGGAGTTATCAGAGTATATAGTTCAGTCGGCAGCTTGTTAAAAGAAATAAAGCTGACAGATATTAAATCAACAATAAGATTGCCTGCACACCATGGTATATACATCATTGAAGTACATGCCGGAGATAATGTTAAAACAGGCAAAGTTACTGTGATGAATTAGAAACAAATAACTGACCAATATCCTGACGGGGTGACAGAACATGATTTCATGTGGTCACCCCGTCAGTCGTCAGTAGCGTATAGGTGATTATCGGGAAGATTTTTCGATTAATTTATCAAAATCAGTGATTTAAATTGTGAGAATATGTCTTATGTCAAAAAAAAAGGGGATAGCATAAAACAAAACTTCCACGGATTTATGAATAGCTTATCTTTTGATGTTTTCATCTGACAATTTTCAGATTTATCCTTACCGTATCCTGTACTGAAACATTATTTTTCAGTGCAGGTTTCCATCTTTCCCCGCCAAGTATTATCTCCTTCACCTTTATATCAATTCCTTTTTTATTCGAACTGACTATATTAACATCAACAATATCACCTGAAGAAGAAATAATAATGTCAAAAACTATTTTTAGTTTTTTTATCCCGGGTATAGAATCCCGTAGTTCCTGCTCAAGCTTTTTCTTAAAATATTCAATTCCTTCATAAGGCACCGCATCTACGGTAATGTCTTCACTTATTGACAAAACTGTTTTTTCTGCTACCATTCTTCTGCTCTTTGCAGCTTTAACTGCGACAGGAGCAGGGGCCTGAATTTCGCTTACATGGCTTTCTTCCTGTTTTTCCTCTACATCTTCCTGAGTAGTCATATCAAACTCCAAATCAACATCACTCTCTTCATTCTCCACAGCCGTTAAAACTTCGTCATTGTCCATGGTTTCCGGCATAACCTCTTTTTTCTCAACTTTAGTTTCTGTTTGATGTTTCACTTCAGGCAATTCCGGTTCAACCATATTTTCGCACACAGGTTCATCTTCCGGTTCAGGCATCATTACTGCCGAATCTTCTATTTTCATTGCCACCCCCTGCATACGTCTCATGCTGTTGCTTTTGTAAGTTTCCATTAAAACAGAAACACTAAGAATCAGCAATATACCCGCTGCAACAGCAAGCATGAATATATATTTTCTGTGTTTTGGTCCTGCCTTAATCCTTTTCTTAAGTTCTGAAACATCATCTTTCAATTCGGCATCATTAAGAAGCTCAAAGCCTTCAAGAGCATCAGCCAAAAACGGATCCCGTTGTGCTTCCCGCTCAAAGGCATTCCTCTCCTCATCAGACATTTTGCCTGAAATATATCCGGCAATTTTCCGTATCAGCTCATCATTATGTAAACCACTTTTTTTCACTTTTTCTCTTCAATACAATTTTTCAGATTCCTTTTCCCGTTCTGAATAAAACTTTTCACTTTTTTTACTTCCAACCCAAGCAATTCAGCTATCGTCAAATAACTTTTATGCTCAAGGTAAAACAACTGTATACAGTTTTTTTGTTCATCTTTAAGCTTCTCTATACACTCCTTAAGCAATTCATTCATATCCGGGCCGGACTCATCAAGAGGATGCATCTCTTCCTCCGATTCCATAAAAACAATAGCATCATTAATATATATTTTTTCCATTGAATGCTCATTTCTCATTTTTCGTAGTTTCATCAGGCAGTGATTTTTTGCAACGACATAAAGCCATGGCCTGAATTTCTCAATATCTTTAGTTGCAAGCTCAATCACGAGTTTTTCAAATATCTCGATTACGGCATCCTTTGCCTCATCTCTGTTTTTCAGATATTTGAGACATACTCCGTAAACCAACGGCATATACCTTTCATACAAAACACCAAGCACAGAAATATTGCCGGTATTTCTATACTTATCCACCAGCAATTCATCATTAGTATGGTTTTTATGCCCGGTAATTTTCATTCTTTCTGAACCATATCTGTATCAAAAACGGAAGGTACAGAAAAAAAACATAAAAATTTTATGGAATATCACATACTGCTGCATCCTGATATTAAACAAACAAAAAATCTTTTATAAATTTTTAAACATACTACAATGAAAAAACTACTATTCATCATCGTCATTCTATTATCAACAGGAAACTATTTAATCGCGACTCCCTTTACCGTTAACGGAATAGTAACAGACGAAAACAACAAGCCTCTGGAAGGTGTTCTGGTTATTAACAAGCAAAATTCGGGCTCGGTAACAACTAACAGTGCCGGATATTACTCAATAGTAGTAAATGCTCCGGAAACAGTTCTCATTTTCAGATTTCCCGGAAAAGAAACTGTAAGAAAAAACGTTAATGGAAAAAACAGGATTGATATAATTTTGCAGAAAACAACACATATTTTGTACAGTGAGTATGAATACACATCAGATTTAGAATGCGAAATAGCAGCATTACCAACTATAAGCAATACAAAATCCAGATACCGAAAAATGGCGGGTACACCCCGCCATCCGGTTTCATATTGTATGCCTTTGGGTTTTAACACTGAAGGATACAGTACAATTCATGAGAACGGCTTCAGGAGTGCAACAGATAATCCTCTGTCTACATTCTCAGCCGACGTCGACAGAGCCTCCTATTCAAACATCAGAAGATACCTTAATAATGGCAGCCTGCCCCCTGAAGATGCTGTAAGAATTGAAGAAATGATAAACTACTTTAACTACAATTACAAAGACAACTCAATGAAACATCCTTTTTCTGTACACACAGAACTTGCCGTATGTCCGTGGAATAAAGAGCATTTACTTCTGAAAACTGGCATTAAAGCCAAAGACATAAAAAAAGAAGAACTTCCTCCCTCAAACCTTGTTTTCCTGATTGACGTATCCGGTTCAATGCAGGCCAGTAACAAATTGCCTCTGTTAAAATCATCATTCACATTACTTGTCGATCAACTTCGTCCCGAAGATTATGTATCGATAGTGGTTTATGCCGGAGCTGCCGGTCTGGTACTTGAACCAACACCTGGTAACCGGAAAGAAAAAATTCTGAAAGCAATAGAAAATCTGCAGGCCGGTGGCTCAACAGCAGGAGGCGAAGGATTAAGACTTGCTTATCAAACAGCCGAAAAGAATTTCATACACAACGGAAACAACCGGATAATTCTTGCTACCGACGGAGATTTCAATATCGGTGAAAGCTCGAATGCAGCTATGGAAAGACTGATAGAAGAGAAGCGTAACAAAGGTATTTTCATCTCAGTTTTAGGATTCGGAACAGGAAACTATAAAGATGATAAAATGGAAATCATTGCTGATAAAGGTAACGGAAACTATTCTTATATTGACAACATTCAGGAAGCACGCAAAACACTGGTAAGCGAATTCGGCGGAACTCTTTTTACCGTAGCCAGCGATGTGAAGTTCCAGATTGAATTCAACCCTGTCAAGGTTGCAGGCTACAGACTCATCGGATATGAAAACAGACTATTGAACAACGAAGATTTTAATGATGATAAAAAAGATGCAGGAGAAATAGGAGCAGGCCATATTGTAACTGTATTGTACGAAATAATACCGGCAGGCACCCGCGACGCCGGTAAATGGATAAAATCAACAGACACACTTAAATATCAAAACAAAAATATTTCTGAAAATAATTTCCGTAATGAGTGGTTGACTATTAAGTTACGATACAAAAAGCCCGGTGCCGGGAAAAGCACCCTTATAACAAAAACCGTACAAGATAAGCCTGAAACAATTGATAGTGCATCCGACAATTTCAGGTTCGCAGCTGCCGTTGCAGCATTCGGTATGCTTTTGCGTAATTCGGAATACATTCAGCAGTTTTCATACAATGATGCAATACAACTGGCATCAAACTCTGTAAAAAATGACAAAGAAGGATTCAAATCGGAAATGTTACGCCTTATGCACACAGCACAGACACTACAACACTGGACTGCATCTGAATAACCGGACTTATACAGAAAAACCCAAAACAAATATCGGGGTTTATTGTTAAATTTGTATGTTATCAAAACTATTTAATGAAATGAAATACCTGATCTTATTATCTTTTCCGATCCTGTTCTTATCGGCCTGTAACACATCCGACATCACAGCAAAAAAGAACATTGCACTGGTAGAAAAATACATCACAGCCGTTGAGAATATGAATTATGACATAATGGATTCGCTTCTGGCTGATAATTATACCGGTTATGGACCGTCATACGGTGACAGTATCGACAAACAACAAGCTCTTGTAAACTGGAAGTTCAATGTAGAAAACCTTTATGAAAGCATTAATTACAATAAATCAAGGAATGTAGCTGTGGTTATACCCGATGGTCCGAACAAAGGTGAATGGATATCAAACTGGGGTGAACTTCACATTGTTTATAAAAACAACATTGGGGAAGTAACCCTATGGGCAAATACAACTTACCTGATAAAAAACGGTAAAATCGTAAAAAGCTATACTTTTTACAACGAAGCAGATGCACTTAGGCAACTGGGATATATTTTTGTCAAACCTGAAGAGTTTAATTAAAAAAATTATGAAATATTATATCTTTCTTTTAACTTCTCTGTTATTTCTATCGCATGGGATACTTGCCCAGAACGAGGATACGTCGCAGTCTCAACAATCTGAACAACCTCCTAAGGGGCTTGCCAAAAGTTTAGGACTTTATGTATTTCCGTCAAACGGCCAGGAGCAGGCTACTCAGGAAGCTGATGAATATGCATGTTACAAGTGGGCAATAGAGCAATCCGGAGTGGATCCGCTCAACCCTCCTAAAGTTGAAGTAAAACAAGTGGAAAAAGGACCGGACGGAAGTGCTGTAAGAGGAGCAGCAAGAACTGCCGCTGCCGGAGCTGCCATTGGAGCCATTACGGGTGATGCCGGGGAAGGAGCTGCTGTAGGTGCCATTGTTGGTGCCTTACGGGGAAACCGCTCAAGAAAAATCCGACAGGCTTCTGCACAGCAACAGGCAAACCAACAAGCTGCCGCTCAACAAAAAGCATTGATGGACAACTTTAAAAAAGCTTTTACTGCCTGTTTGGAGGGTAAAGGTTACACAGTAAAATAAAAATATCATGGTACTATTCAGCAAATTTTCACAATCTTTGGTCTCTATAGGAATTTTCATATTCATCATCGGTCTTATAGCTCTGCTGTTTCCCGTAGCATTTGGAGAAGCAACTATAATTATTCTTGGTATTCTGTTTTTCATCGGAGGTGTTCTCCGGTTATCTTTCGCAATATTTTCATTTAGTACGGGCACAATGGCCCTTAAGTATCTTGCTAGTATTCTTATGATAATAGCAGGCATATGGCTTATCTCAAATCCTGATATAGGACTGAACATTTTAACAGTGTTTATGGCTGTCTATTTTATTGCCGACGGAATATCATCCGTTTCATATTCGTTTACCATGATTCCTGTTTCGGGTGGTTCTTATCTTTTGGCCGAAGGAATAATAAGTATAATTCTGGGTATTCTGATTTGGGCACACTGGCCGGCCTCTGGTAAATTCGCATTAAGTGTTTACGTAGGAATTAAACTGCTTTTTAATGGACTGGCACTGGTTATGACCGGAAAATTATTGAAAAAACCACCTATGTAATATAGTTTCTTTATTAAAAATTTCTCAAGAAGTGGCGCTATGCCACTTTTTTTATGCAGAAGTTCTTATACTCCGTGACGTTTGTTCCATGCATTATCGAAACAAACACAAATAATGCTCAACAGAATACGTTATCATACCAACCAACTATAAGTTCCGGCATACAACAATCCTGAAAACAACTGAAAATAAACACATAAAACCTCCGCTACCACAGAACATTAAAGATAACGGAATGGGGAAATAACAGGCTATACACAAGGCCAATCATTACAGCAAAACGGATAATCGCACCCAGATACATCATTGCAGATAATGATTAACTAAAAACCAAAAATTGACTTTCAAGCTTGCAAATTCTAAAAATTTACATAAATTTACATTTACCATTCAACAATTAACAAATTACATTGTTACAAAACTGAAACATCACTCAACAATTCGATTTATAAATCTATGACTATGAAGGCTATTCTTAAAGTTTTTATTTTTCCGCTTCTATTTTCTATATTAGTCAGTTCGACCGGTTACTCGCAATATGCATCAAAAGCGATACGAGAAGTTCATAAAGCTTACACTGACAGTTTAAAAAATATGAACTATGATCGGGTTTTTCCTTTCTGGGGAACCAAAGCTTACGAACGGGGAATTGACATACCTTATCCTATCGGCTTTATGGCCAATTACTTTTGGATGGATCAGGGACTTCTTATCGATAATTTCCAGTTAGGTTTTGAAAATGCTTACGATGGTTTACTGGATTTCCCTCTTCAACAGATATCGGATAGTATTATCGGATTCGGAAATAATTCAAATGAATCATGGTCGTTCAATATCCGTCCTGACATCTGGATATTTCCTTTCATCGATTTATACGGAATTTTTGGTTACGGACGTTCAACCACAACTATAGAAGTTAATGCTTTTCAATACACTCCTGAACCTATACGCTTTACTTCAGTCGTCGATCAGGGAATTACCACTTACGGAGTAGGAGCTCTTTTTGCAGGAGGCCTGGGACCGGTATGGCTTTCTGTTGATGCCAATATCACGTGGAACAAACCTGAACTTTTAGAAGAAGCCACATTTGCCAACGTGGTAGGAATCAGAATGGGTAAAGTATTCAAGTTTAATAAAAAACCGCAAAGTAACATCTCTCTATGGATTGGAACAATGTATGTTTCAATGCAATCTGAAACATTGGGTGCCATAGCACTCAGAGATGCCATACCTGATTTCGATAACACCAAAGCACAATTAATTCAGGATCTGGAAGACAAAAAAGGAGAAACCGGAGTTATTGGAGATAAATTAATTGACAGACTTATAGAAGAGATAGAATCAAGGGATGGAGAGTCTCTGATTTCATATGCAATGGACAAGCAGGTGAAAGAACACTGGAACGGATTAATAGGAGCTCAATATCAACTCAATAAAACATGGCAGTTGCGAGCCGAAGGCGGAGTAATAGGAGACAGAAAGTCTTTTCTGATTTCTCTTAATTACCGACTACTCGGATTTAAAAAGAAAGCAAAAGTTATACAATAAGATTAAACAAACGAATCAGACCTGCCACAAAAACGTTATGCAAATCTTAAAAGTCTGTAACCAAATATGAACACACCCAAGAAACACTGTTTTAAAAGAGCTTTATACAATAAATTTTCATATTTTTAACAAACATATCAAAAAGAGTTTATCTGCTCTTTTGTTTTAATCCTTAATAAAATGAGATTTTTCACTATCATAGTTTTTCTTGTATTCACACTTGATCTGTTGGCTCAGATATCGGAAAAAACTGATGATACAAATATCCCCGACAAAAGTGATAAAGTAAAAATAAGCATAAGCGCTTCAGTTCACACTGACATAATATATGATGCAAAACAAATGGATCCAGACTGGTACGCCGGGTTCCGCCCTTCAAAAATTCCGGTATATCCTACCGATCCGGGATGGGGCACCAACGGTAAAACATATTACAGTCTTCAGCAATCAACATTTAAATTCGACGCATTTATTCCGGTAGAACATAAGTGGGACAGAATAAGAATGCATGTAACATTCGACCTGTACGGAACAGGAATACATGCCGGAGAAACTGTACCTCGGTTTCGTACCGGTTGGGGTGAATGGGGGCCTTTCATTATTGGTAAAGAGTGGTCTACATTTGTCGACCTGCATGCCTTTCCGAACAATTACGACTGGTGGGGTCCTTCAGGTATGGCTTTAATGTCGAGTCCGATGATACGCTATACAAATGATATTAACGACAACAACAAACTGGAACTGGCTTTGGAAGTGCCGGGTTCAGATATTGACCCCGGACAACTTCGGCAAATAGACCCTTCATTAATCGATTTTAAAACAAAGGAGGTTCTGCCTGACTTTATTTCACGATACACACACAAAGGTAACTGGGGTTACATAAAAGGTGCTTTACTCCTGAGACAATTATCATATGAAATTTTAAAACAACAGGATGGAGAAGCCAGAGCCGAACAAAAATTCGGCTGGGCTCTCAACTTCACATCCAATTTTAAACTTTTCAAAGAACGGGGAGTTCTTAAGCTTCAAACTGTTTTCGGACACGGTTATGCCGGATACAACAACGATGGAGGAGTAGAAATTACCCCCGATGAAAATTTTAAAGCAACAGTTCCTTTCCAAAGAGGATTTGTAATAGCTTACGATCACCATTTCAATAAAATTTCAACTTCATTTACATACAGCGAAACCAATCAGGATAACAGCGCAGGACAACTGAATTCTGCTTTTCATCGATCAAAATATTTTGTAGCTCAGATTATTTATCCTTTAATTGAAAACACCCTTACCACTGGTTTAAACTATCAGTATGGAAAAAGGATAAATAAAAACCGGGATTCGGCAGATGATTACAGAATAATGTTTTCTGTCAGGTATTTATTTAAATGGGACCAGGACGATAAAAACAATTAAATAACAACTGTTGTTAAATATTATAGGTCGCATTGTGGTAACCTCAGAACATACCAAACAATATAAATAATTATAAACTTAATAAAATGAAGAAATTAACACTTTTCCTGCTTACACTTTTATTTTCGGGTTTTGCTTTTGCACAGGAAGATCCTCTTCTTTTGCAATACAGACAGAAAGCTCTGGAGTATCAGCAACAGATAAAGATAGCTGAGCGTCAGTTAAGCAGTGCAACATCGAAGGTAGAAGCGGCCAAGTCAGGCCAGTTACCGTCACTTGATTTCAACAGTGATTACACCTACTACGGTGTTCCTTTGCAACTGGCTCCTCCTGCCGATGCCCCTCCGGGAACACCAGGAGAAGAGCTTGACAACGTCTATTCATTAAACCTTGACCTTTATCAACCGATACTTAAAGGCGGACAGCTGAAACACGAAAAGCTTTCAGCTATGTCGGAAGTTGAGATGATGAAAAGCTATGTTGGGATGAGCAAACAACAGGTTGTTCTTAATTCCGATATGCTATACTGGAATGCCGTTTCTAAAAAAGAAACCTACAACCTTTATATGAAATACAAGGAGGTTATTGGTGAATTTGTCAAAGTAATAAAAGACCGCGTGGAAGAAGAGGTTGCAGGAAAGAATGAGCTATACCAGGCAATGGTCCGGTACAATGATGCCGAATATAAAACCATACGCAGCCAGAAAGAATATATGGTAAGCATTATGAACCTGAACAAAATAATAGGTGAACCGGTAAACAATCCCACTTCGGTTGCCGACTCTTTAATTGCAGTTCAATGGGTAAAAACAAATGATGACCTTTCGGAACTGGCATTAAACCAACGGCCTGAGCTCAACTATTACAAAAACGAGATTGAAAAATCAACATATGACGAAAAGCTTGCAATTGCAAAATATAACCCTCAATTCGGTGTATTTGCCGGCGGCAAATGGGGCTCGCCCGCTCCCGGACTTCAAAAGGATCCGGATTTCAATTACAAACTCGGAGCACGTCTTTCAATTCCTATCCTGCGTTGGGGTGAAAAGAAAGAGAGACAATTCACCGCACACCAACAGGTTCAGATAGCAAACCTAAAGCTTGAGGAGACCCGTGACAGGGTTAAGATGGAAGTTGAAAGCAGTTATTACAAACTGGAAAGGAGTCAGGAACAACTCAATTTTGCTAAAAACTCGCTTGCTAATGCCGCAAAGAATGTTTCAGTTATGATGGACAGGTATAAAGAGGGACTGTCATCTGTTCTTGAGGTTCTCGATGCCCAGCTCGACTGGCAAAAAACTTATTACAACTACATTCTTGCAAAATATGACCTTAATGTTGCCTACTCTCAATATCAGTATGCAGTAGGAAACTTTGTTCAACCCTGATTATGAATTAAACAAAATCAACAATAACAATAGAAAATTAAAAAGAGATGAAAAATTTAACTTATTTACTATCCATTGCTGTTTTACTGATTTTCTTTACAGGATGCGGATCAGAAGAAGCACCTAAAAAGAAGATAATCAGACCTGTAAAAGCCATGATGGTAGGAAGCGCCGTTGACCTTGCCGGCCAGGGTTTTCCGGCAACCACAAAAGCCTCACAGGAATCAGAAATATCATTCAGGGTCGGAGGACCTCTTATCAAAACAAATGTAGTAGAAGGTAAACTGGTAAAGAAAGGTGAATTAATTGCCGAGATTGACCCAAGAGATTATAAAATAGCAGAGCAGTCGGCACGTGCACGCTATGAGCAGGCTAAAGCTGAAGCCGAACGTTACAAACGCCTTTGGGAAAAAGGAGCCGTAGCCAAAAACGACTACGACCGTAAGAAAGCAACTTACCTTGAAGCTAAAGCAGCCTGGGAAGATGCTGTAAATAACCTGAGAGATACAAAATTAAGAGCTCCTTTTACAGGATATTACGGGCCAAAGCTGGTAGATGTAGGACAGGATGTGCGTCCAAAGCAACCGATAACAACACTTTCGAACCTTTCGATAATTGAGGTTGCCACAACTATTCCCGAACAGCTTGCTGTTAAGTACAGGAATTTTGATTCATTTGAAGTGATATTTGACACTTATCCCGACCATGTATTCAAAGCCACACTGAAGGAGATGGGTAAAGTACCGACAGCTGAAGGTTATCCGCTACGTTTGTATCTGGAACATCAGAACGACTCCAACGATCCCAACCAGCCAAAGATTTCAGCAGGTATGAGCTGCCGTGTAAATATCAAACTTAAGAATATAGACGAAGAAGACAAACAAATGGTTATTCCGTTTTCAGCTGTTTTCGAAGGTCAGACAGATAATACCCCATCGGTTTGGGTGCTTGAAGGCAAAGACACTATGACTGTAAAAAAACAGCCCGTTCAGCTCGACGGCTTTGCAGGCAAAGACTATGTTAAGATCAAGAGTGGATTGAAAGCCGGTCAGATGATCGTTGTTGCAGGTGCCAAGCGCCTTGTTGAAGGACAAAAAGTGAAGATCCTCGATCAAAAGGCATTCAATTAGTTATTAATGATCATTGATTAGAGAAGGTTTATTACATACAACTTAATGTCATTAAGCTCTGAACTCTAATCATTAAACTCTAAAAAAATACAGATATGAATATCGCAGGATATGCATTAAAAAATAAACAGGTAATATATTTCTTCCTGATAATTACGATTATAGGGGGAATATTTGCCTTCGAGCATCTGGGGAAGCGTGAGGACTCACCTTTTGTTATCAAACAGATTATTTTTATGACCTACTATCCCGGAGCCGATGCACAACAAGTGCAGAAACAGGTTACCGAGATAATAGAACGGGAAATACAAACCCATCCGCTGGTTGATTTCATAAAATCGGAATCAAGGCCGGGATTCAGTTATATCAAGGTTGATATGTTCCAGTGGGTTCCGAAAGAACGCTTCGAACAGATATGGGACGAGATGCGGCGTAAAGCGCTGAATGTTCAGTCGAAACTGCCAAAAGAGGCAAGCACCATAATTGTAAACGATGACTTTGGTGCCGTATTCGGCATTTACTATGCACTCACCGCCGATGAGGGCTTTTCGTACGATGAGCTTGAGGATTATGCCCAGTATGTAAAACAACAGCTTGCCACTGCAGATGATGTTGCAAAAGTTAAATTATTCGGTATTCAGGACAGGGTTCTGAACGTTTACATCTCGGATGAGAAACTTGCCAACTCAGGCATTACTCCATCCGATATTCAGAACGCTTTTGCATCGCAAAACCAGCTTATTAATCCGGGAATGATAGAATCCGGCAACTTCGACGTAAGAATAAATGCAGAGGGAACTTTCAAGTCGATTGATGAAGTTAAAAACCTCATCATTACCGGCAAAAACGGCAATCAGATCCGGTTCGGAGATATTGCCACTATCGAACGAGACTATAAAGATCCTCCGGCTCAAAAGATGCGTCTTAACGGACTGCCGGCTATAGGCATAGGATTTTCAACACGCGACGGAGGGAACTCTGTGGTAGCAGGTAAAAGCATTCGTCATAAGCTCGAGTATGTGCTACCACAACTTCCTGTAGGTATTGAAATGAACAATATTTACTCCGAAGATAAAGTTGCACTTGAAGCCAACAATACATTTATTACAAATCTTCTTGAGTCACTGGCTATCGTAATTGTTCTCATTTTCTTATCAATGGGAGCAAGAGCAGGAATTCTGATAGGTTCCAGTCTTCTGTTTTCAATTCTGGGAACACTGTTCCTGATGTTGCCTTTCGGCATTGACCTCCATCGTACATCTCTTGCTGCAATAATTATTGCAATGGGAATGCTGGTTGATAACGCCATTGTTGTTACAGATAATGCCCAGATGAAAATAGCAAGAGGAATGCCCAGAGCTAAAGCTCTTGAAGAAGGGGCGACTAAACCACAATGGGGCCTGCTTGCAGCTACTGTAATAGCAACTTTATCGTTCCTGCCGCTTTACCTGGCACCCAGCAACACTGCTGAAATTATCAAACCGCTGTTTGCAGTACTGGCAATTGCTCTTACTTTAAGCTGGATATTCGCGTTAATACAAACAACCACTTTCGGTGATTTTATTCTTAAAGAGAGTAAAGGCGGAGGAGAATCAAAAGACCCATATGATACACCTTTTTATCATAAGCTTACACGATTTATTGAAAATATTATAGCAAGGAAATATCTGACTATTGCAAGCGTTATGGGACTTTTTGTACTAAGCCTGTGGCTGTTTAAGTACGTAAAACAGGACTTCTTTCCCGCTATCAACAAACCTATGTTCAAAATAGATTACTTCCTGCCCGAAGGAGCTGACATCCGTGATGTTGAAAAAGACGTTAAGAAGATGGAGGAATTCCTTTTGTCACGTGAAGATGTAAAACAGGTGTCAGTAACACTCGGAGCTTCGCCTCTTAGGTACTATCTGGCTTCTGTATCATGGAGCCCGCGCTCCAACCTGGCTAACCTGTTAATCGAAACAACCGATTACAAAGCAGCAGATTCGTTAATGACTAAATTTAAAGACTATCTTGATGCAAACTTTCCTGATGCATTATCGATTGCATACAAATTCAAGGTTGCACCGTCACCGGATGCAATAATAGAAGCTAAATTTGACGGTCCCGATCCTGTTGTATTACGTGAACTGGCCGAAAAAGCCAAGGCGATAATGCGTGAAGACCCGTTAGCAATTAATATCCGTGACAGCTGGGGAGTAAAAACTCCTAAACTTACTCCTGTATATTCTCAAAACAAAGGACGTATTGCAGAAGTGTCGCGCACCGACATGGCAAGGGCAATGCAGCGCATTGGCGATGGTCAGCGTATCGGAGAATTCCGTCAGGGCGACTGGGTTATGCCGGTATTGCTTAAGGCCGAAAACCGCAACAACTATAACTACGGATCTATTGGAAGTCTGCCGGTAATGAATGCCAAAGGAAAGATTATTCCTCTCGAACAGGTTACCGATAGTATTCCGATTCAGTTTGAGAACTACTACATTCACAAATTTAACCGTCAGCTCGATATTGCTGCCCAGTGCGACCCGGTACCAGGTGTAGGAAACACTGAACTTGAAGCAAGACTGATGCCTAAGATAGAAGCGATACCACTACCCGACGGATACAAACTCTGGTGGGACGGTATATATTTTACACAGCAAATGACATCTGAAGCTATCGGAAGTAAAGTACCTATTGCAGTACTCATAATCATTACAATACTTATGATACTTTATCGTGAATGGAAAACCGTGACACTTATTCTTATTATGGTGCCGTTGGTTATTATTGGTATTACATTCGCATTTCTGGCTTCCGGTCTTTTCTACGGATTTTTTGCAGTTCTCGGTATCCTGGGACTTGTCGGAATGGTCATAAAGAACGCCATTGTTCTGCTTGACCAGGCAAATCAGGAGATGGAAGAGAATGGCAAGACACAATATGAAGCCATTGTTATTGCAACCCGTTCAAGAGCTATTCCGGTTGCGATGGCTGCAGGAACTACCATTCTTGGTATGGCTCCTCTTCTCCCCGACCCGATGTTCGGCGGAATGGCCGTTTCAATAATGGGAGGACTTTTTGTTGCAACCCTGCTCACCATTATTGTTCTTCCGGCTCTGTATGCTGCTTTCTTCGGACTGAAAAAGCCGGAAACAGCAACAGTAACTGTATCTGAAACAAACGAAGAGGAAAAGCCTGATAATAATGAATAGTTCTTTATAATATCTTAAATAAATGCCATATCAGTAACAATACTGTTATGGCATTTATTTTGAATTCTGCTCTGTATTTATTGTTTTCGGAAATGTACTGATGAATTGTTGGTGGCATTTATAATATTTTTTTGTAATATTATAATTGCCAAACCTATTAATATTAAATCATTAATTTTTTTATAATGAGATCATTTAAGTTATCCGCTCTGATATTTCTTCTCGGAGCTCTGTTGTTTAACTCATGTAATAACACAAAAAAACAGGAAGGTCCTGAAAAAGAAAAGACTCAGCCTGCCGGAACAGTTGAACCGAAAAAATACGATCCGTTACCATCCTGGAACGATACAAAATCAAAAGAGCGCATTATCAGTTTTGTAAAGTCTGTTACATCTCCGGGGAATGATTTTATACCGCCCGAAGACAGAATAGCCACATTTGACAATGACGGAACACTGTGGTCGGAACAGCCAACATATTTTCAGGTTGAGTTTGTTTTGTACAGAATAAAAGAAATGGCTCCCGATCATCCGGAGTGGAAGAAAAATAAACTTATTCAGGCAGCAATAAATCATGACCTAAAAAAACTTCGTGAAAAATACGGTGCTCGAGGACTGGGCCAGCTTATGGCGATAACAATGGCAGGAATATCCACTGACGAATTAAACATATTAATAAATACATGGATGAAGAATGCCAGACACCCAGTTACAGGAAAGTCATACAGTAAAATGACATTTCAACCAATGCTTGAGCTAATTAAATATCTTCAGGCAAATAATTTTAAAGTTTATATTGTTACCGGTGGAGGAATAGATTTCATGCGTGCATGGGCAACCGAAGTTTACGGCATTCAGCCTGAAAATATAATAGGTAGTTATTCCGGCCTTAAGTATGAAAAGAAAAACGGAAAGCCTGTACTTATAAAAGAAGCTAAAATTATTATAATAAACGACGGACCTGAAAAGGCAAAGAATATTCATCGGTTCATAGGGAAAAAACCGGTTGTCGCGTTCGGAAATTCTGACGGCGACCTCCAGATGCTTGAATGGTGTGCTGCCAATAAGTACAAAAATCTGCCTGCATTTATTCACCATACCGACAACAAACGAGAATGGGCATACGATCGTGATTCACGCATCGGAACTCTGAATGGCGGCCTGGATGAAGCAACAAAAAACAAATGGCTTGTTGTTGATATGAAAAAAGACTGGAAGGTTATACATCCTTAATAACTTTTGAACCGTTTTTTGGTTTATTTGTTTAACAGTTGTTTAATTTGCTAAAATAATAATGGTATAAAACCTGTAATATGAAACAAAGCATAAGCCTTCTGCTTCTAATAATAATTATTTTCCCGGCTTCATCACTTTTGGCTCAGGATAATGATCCTCCTGCATGGGATAATCAGATGTACCTGGGAAACAAGCTATCGTGGGGTAAAGAAAAATGGAAGTTCTCTGGAGAACTGCAAACCAGACTTGAAAATAATTTCCAATCTCTTGATAACTGGTATCTTGAACTTGTTTCAAATTACCTCATATCCGAAAAGTTTGAAATTGTACCTGATTTCAGATTTACCGTAAAACCTAACAAGGTTGAATTTCGTCCGGGTCTCGGAGTGTTGTATAAAAAGCTGAACCCTACATTTCAATTTGTAAACCAGGTAAAATGGCAACTTGACTTACCTACCGAAGGAGAGGTTGGGAATGCTATGCGTGAGGTTGTATTCATGAATTATAACGTAAACGAAAAAGTCATTACCACTCTTGTGGCTGGTTTTATATATCGCTGGTGGCCGTCATGGAACGGATTTCAGTACATCAGGGTTGGTCCTGGTGTTGCCTACCTGTTTGACGACAGGCATGTACTTAATTTCAGCTACTTTGTTGGTGTTGAAAACAATACGAAAGACTGGCTATGGGCGGGGATACCTATGATTCAACTTGTTATAAACATTTCGAAGAAGGACAAGTATACATACACCCCTGCTTATTACTTTGATTTTTAGAATGTAAATCCTATATCCTAATAGAAAAAAGCTGCCAGTTTATGGCAGCTTTTTTTTTAAACCAAATTAACGGTCTGGAAACAATCTTGGAAAGCAGAATCAAATTTACATTGCGGTTTAAACCTTCAAACATTGTTAACCAATATATTCTGCAATCCGGACATACGGGGAATAACTAAAACGACCACCTTGTAGCTTCCCCGTAATATTCTATATATTGTTTAAATTCATTTTCAGAACAATCCTGGCATCTGCAATCTTTCGTTTCTCCTTGCGGACTCCATAATAAAAAATACCTTGTAAGAACTTCACAGAAAAAATTAAATCCTTTTTTCATAAACCTCATAATTTACAGTTTTTAATTCAACATTATTATTTTCCTTTAATTCATTACAAATATAGAAAAAAATCTTTTATTACTGAATTTTTTCTTTATTTTATTTAACAAAAAAATTAAATCCAAAACATGCAACAATAATTTCCTAATACACAACACTTACTACAAATCAGGATAAATCTTCTCATAAATTGTGCAAGCAGGCATAAAAAAACCTTCCGTAAAGTACGGAAGGTTTTTTTAACAATATAATTTTCTAAATCTACTTCTTATTCTGCTGTTTAATCAGATTCAGTGCCGAACCGGCTTTAAACCACTCTATCTGATGTTCATTATAAGAATGATTAACTTCTATCACCTCTTTTGATCCATCGGCATGAACAATTTCAAGATGAAGAGGTTTACCCGGAGCAAACTGGTCAAGATCAAGGAAGTTAAAAGTATCATCTTCCAGAATCTTATCATAATCATTTTCATTGGCAAAAGTCAGAGCCAGCATACCCTGCTTTTTAAGGTTTGTTTCATGTATTCGTGCAAAACTCTTAACCAGAACAGCACGAACACCAAGATGACGCGGCTCCATTGCAGCATGCTCACGCGATGAACCTTCACCATAGTTGTGGTCTCCTACAACGATAGTCGGAATTCCTGCTTTTTTATATTCACGCTGCACTTTAGGAACTTCTCCGCATTCCCCAGTAAGCTGGCTTTTAACACAGTTTGTTTTTCCGTTAAATGCATTTACGGCACCTATTAACAAATTATTAGAGATATTATCGAGATGACCACGATAACGGAGCCATGGGCCAGCCATTGAAATATGATCTGTTGTACATTTCCCCTTAACTTTAATCAAAAGTTTCATTCCTGTAATGTTCTTTCCATCCCATGGTTCAAAAGGAGTAAGAAGCTGAAGGCGTTCACTATCAGGTTTAACAACAATTTCGATATCAGAACCATCTTCGGCAGGAGCCTGATAACCCGGATCATCAACATCAAAACCTTTTGGAGGCAGTTCAAACCCTTTGGGTTCATCAAGTTTAACTTCTTTACCTTCTTCGTTTACCAATGTGTCTTTAATAGGATTAAATCCCAAATCACCGGCTATGGCAAGAGCAGTAACAAGCTCAGGCGAAGCAACAAAAGCATGAGTATTGGGGTTACCGTCGGCACGCTTAGCGAAGTTACGGTTAAATGAGTGAACTATAGTGTTCTTCTCTCCTTTTTCAGCACCCGGACGTGCCCACATTCCGATACAAGGTCCGCAGGCATTTGCAAACACCTTACCGCCAATCTTATCAAAAGTATCGATAAAACCATCACGTTCAATAGTGTAACGAACCTGCTCTGATCCGGGAGTTATTGTAAACTCGCCGGCAACCTTAAGTTTCTTATCTGCTGCCTGCTCTGCTATTGATGCAGCACGAGAAATATCTTCGTACGATGAGTTTGTACATGATCCGATAAGACCAACCTCAACTTTTAAAGGCCATCCGTTTTTCTCAGCTTCCTCTCTCATTTTTGAGATAGGAGTGGCACGGTCAGGAGTAAAAGGTCCGTTCAGATGCGGCTCAAGCTCGTCAAGATTTATTTCGATGAGCTGATCATAATATTTTTCAGGATCGGAAATAACTTCCGGGTCTGATTTAAGATGCTCCTTAACAGCATTTGCAGCATCAGCAACATCATCACGATTAGTGGCACGCAGGTAGCGTTCCATAGATTCATCGTAACCGAAATTTGATGTAGTAGCACCTATCTCGGCTCCCATATTACAGATTGTTGCTTTACCTGTAGCACTCAATGAATCGGCTCCTTCGCCAAAATATTCAACAATGGCACCGGTTCCGCCTTTTACGGTAAGCAAACCTGCCACCTTAAGAATTATATCCTTCGGCGCAGTCCATCCGTTAAGCTTTCCTGTAAGTTTAATACCAATCAGTTTAGGAAATTTAAGCTCCCAGGGCATACCGGCCATAACATCAACAGCATCGGCTCCACCTACACCAACAGCAACCATGCCAAGACCTCCTGCATTAACTGTATGTGAGTCTGTTCCGATCATCATACCTCCAGGGAAGGCATAGTTTTCAAGAACAACCTGGTGAATAATACCTGCACCCGGCTTCCAGAATCCAATACCATATTTACTGGTAACGGATGCAAGAAAATCATAAACCTCCTGGTTTGTGTATTTTGCAGTTTCAAGGTCTTTTTCGGCACCTTCTTTTGCCTGAATAAGGTGGTCGGCATGAACCGTTGAAGGTACAGCAACCTTATCCTTACCTGCCTGCATAAACTGCAAAAGAGCCATCTGTGCAGTGGCATCCTGCATAGCAACACGGTCGGGATTAAAATTCACATACGATTTTCCCCTCTCAAAAGGTTTCTCTGGTAATCCGTCTGCAAGATGAGCATAAAGGATTTTCTCGGTAAGTGTAAGAGGTCTGCCAAGCAGCTTTCTTGTCTGCTCAACCTTCTCCGGCAAACCGGCATACACTTTCTTAATCATTTCAATATCAAAAGCCATAATATCAATTTATTTATATATCTAAATTTCACAAGACCCCAAAATTAAAGAAACACAAATGAAATAACAATTATTTGGCAGTCATTAAATAAACTTTATACAAGATTTAAGAATTACAATTAAAAGAGCTCTCTAATTTAAGGCATAATACTAAATCCGTATTTTAAAAGGCAGCGTCCCGATTTATTTTATGCATTAATAAAATTAGCTATCTACACATATTTTTGTAAATAAATTTTCAATCTGTATTTTTGAAAAAGGTTCTGTTAAAAACATCAGTCTGCAATCTGAAGATTGGTTCAGTTTTCTGAAATCCCCCCAATCGGTGCTTTAATGTGATATCAAAGAAAATTTGATTAATTAAAGCTAACACAGACTGGGAAGCAACAGAGTGTAACAGGCAAAATGCTAAAAGCATTGAATAGTTGTGTTATCATTATATAAAACAAAACCCAAAAACTGCAACAAGAAAGATTGTTAAAAGAATAACCTAACTATGAAAATCTTTATCCGGTTCAAACTAATTACTCTTCTTTTTTTATTGACACCAACTTTAATTTTTGGTCACAACATCATTATTAAAGGAAAGGTTTTTGATGAAAGTACAAACTCACCGTTACCCGGAGCAACCGTAATTTTGAAAGAAACATCAGAAGGAGCCACCACGGATGAATGGGGAAACTTTACAATAAGCACCAACTACGAATCAGGCATTCTTGTTGTTTCATACATCGGTTATGCTACACAAGAGATAAGTTTCACACAAAAAACAGAATTTATTGCCATAGGACTAAAACCTGATGTAATTAACCTAGGATCGGTATCGGTAAATGGGAACAAGATAACGCCTCTGGTTTCAATTGCTCAGGTGGATGTCAATACCCGCACCGTAAACAATTCGCAGGATGTACTCAGAATTGTACCCGGATTGTTCATTGCACAACATGGAGGTGGAGGAAAAGCAGAGCAGATATTTATGCGCGGTTTCGATGCCGACCATGGCACAGATGTTAACATTTTCGTCGACGGGCTTCCGGTAAATATGGTTTCGCAAGCTCACGGCCAGGGATACGCTGACCTGCACTGGGTGATTCCAGAGCTTATCAACAAAGTAGACTTCGGGAAAGGATCCTATTACGTAGAAAGAGGTGACTTTACTACTGCAGGATATGTTGAGTTCAAATTAAAAAACTTCCTTGATAACAATATGGTGAAAGTTGAAGGAGGCCAGTTCAACACCTTTCGCACGGTAGGACTTTTTGATCTGATGGGTAAAGAAGCCGGGGAAAAAGGTAAAAATGCCTATGCTGCTATGGAATATTTTATGAATGATGGTCCATTTGAGTATCCGCAAAATTTCAACCGGTTAAACCTGTTTTTCAGATACAATCAGGTTGTCAATCAAAATAATATGTTCACGATTACAGCTTCGGCATTCAGCACCAATTGGGACCAGTCGGGACAGATTCCTGAATCTGCAGTTGATGACGGACTTATTTCACGCTGGGGTTCACTCGACCCTACCGAGGGCGGTAATACCCAAAGATACAACCTTTCGGTAAGGTCTCTGCACCAGCTTAATGACGGCGGAGTTTTCAATAATCTGATTTATTACACGCGATATCATTTCGATCTTTTTTCAAACTTTACTTTTTACCTTAACGACCCGTTAAACGGAGACCAGCTCAGGCAAAAAGAGGACAGAAATCTGTACGGATATAAAGGTTCTTATTCAAAAACTTACAGTCTGGATAAAAACAACACCGTTGAAACAAATTTCGGAGGAGGTTTCAGATACGACGACATCTTCAATTCGCAATTGCTCCACACAAAAGAAAGATACACAATTCTGGACACCACAAATTTCGGAGATATCTTCGAAACTAACATTAATATCTTCGGCCAAGTAACCTGGACCAAGAAAAGATGGATGCTGAACTTCGGTCTCAGGTATGATGCTTTTAAATTTCAATATGTAAATAAGGATACCACAGCATACAAACCCGACACCAAATACCAGGGAACACTAAGCCCGAAACTTAACATCGCATACAACGCAACAAATAATGTGCAGATATACGCAAAGCTGGGCAAAGGATTCCACTCAAATGACGCAAGGGTGGTTACACAAAACGACTCTCTTCCAACACTGCCAAATGCATACGGAGCAGACCTGGGTGTCAGTCTGAAACCCGCATCAAGAGTTATCATCAATACTGCCCTCTGGTATATGTACCTTGAATCGGAACTTGTATGGTCAGGCGACGCGGGAACCTGGGAACCTGACGGGCAGACAAACCGTTACGGCATTGATGTGAGTTTCAGGTGGCAGGCCATCGATTGGCTTTTCTTTGACACTGATATAAATTATAGCATTGCCCGTTATATAGACGAACCAAAGGATGCTAACTACGTACCCTTATCACCAAGACTAACATCTACCGGGGGGCTTACCCTTATCAAAAACGGATGGAGCAGCTCGTTACGTTATCGTTATGTAAGCAGCAATCCAGCTGACGAGACCAATACTGTAAGTACTTTAGAATATTTTGTTCTCGACCTTAAACTAAATTACACATTCAGTAAATGGACCTTTGGCATTTCAGCACAAAACCTTTTTGATACAAAATGGAATGAAGCACAATTTGCCTCCGATTACCGTGTAACCGGAACTTCAGAACCCGAATACGGACTGACATATACACCGGGTACACCATTTTTTGTAAAAGGATGTATCTGTTTCAGTTTTTAACAATTGAAACTTATAGCCAAAGACCAGAATATCAAAACAAAACAGTAAGCAAACTAATATTCTTTTTGATGAAACTTTCATAAAAGTTAATTTTCTACCAGTGACTGTATGCAGCATCGAGGTTTATGTTGCATAAAAACAAACCACATATACCTATGAATCTTCTGTTTTAAGATAGCAAAACATAACGCAATTGCATCAGGCACTTTTAAATAATCTGCAATACTTAGAAAAATTAAAAACCACTATATTTCATTTCTTTTTGTATTTTTAGCACCAACCTAAACTATGAGCTGTGACCGTAAAACAAAAACTACAAACCTTTTTCTCTCAAAAAAAGAATCTATACCTTACAATAGCACTAAGTATCATAATCATTTTTATCATTTCGGTTTTTACTGTCTTTTTTATTAAATACAGGCCTCAATCTGTAACATCGATAAATATCAGCTCGCCGGATTCAATAATTACGATAACTGACAGTATTGTGCCCCCGCTTCTTTATGAAAAGATGCCCGACCTTACCAACATTGATTCTGACAGACGAAAGCAGATGTTTATTAATATAATGTTACCAACAATATTAACGGCTCAGGAAATAATCGAATCGCACAGACAAAAGTTAATTGAAATAAAAAAACATAAAGACAACCTGCTTCCCGATGATAGTGTTTTCCTGACCAAAATCTCAAAAAAATTAAAAACAGACAATATAGATGAACTTATAAAAAAACTTCACAAACATCCACTTAGCATTGTTCTTGCGCAAACAGCAATAGAAAGCGGCTGGGGAACCTCCCGTTTTTGCCGCGAAGCAAATAATCTATTTGGAATATGGTCTTTCAGCAAAGATGACAATCGCATTGCTGCCGGCATAAAGAGAAACAGCAAAACCGTTTATCTTAAACGATATAACAATCTGGTTGAATCATTGACAGACTATTTTTACACTATAGGCAAATCTTCTTCATTTAAAAAATTCAGAGAAATAAGAGTCATATCACAAAACCCGTACAGATTAATCTGGTATCTGGATAAATATTCTGAAAAAAGATTAGGCTACGTTGTAATGTTACGAAACACCATCGAAAACAACAACCTGATAAAATACGACAAGTATAAAATAGCCAAAATCAACAAAAAAGACATTTCGTGGATTAATCTAATTAAAACATATTAAACAAAATCACATCCAGCCGGAACCTGTCACACTTTATGATTCATGTTTTAACTTTAAACAAAACCTTCTTTGCTTCAATATTTATTTCACTATCTTTACTTTTAAAAAATAATTTTTACAGATATTATTCATCATTTGTATTAAATTATAAAAATAACAGGAACAACAGATAAAAATAAATCAACAGGTAAACTATGAATTTTGACCAGATAATTGTACTTATCATTATATTATTCATCATTATATCTTTGTACAAAAACCTGCTTGGCCCCGGATTTACTTTTATCATCGCCATAAGTATTTTAGGACTTTTTGGAATTCTCACACCAAAAGAAACGTTAAGCGGATTTGCAAATGAACAATTAGCTGTAATAATCATACTACTGTTAATAGGAGAAGTAATACGCAAATCGACACTCATAGACAGCTTTTTCGATAGTTTTTTTCGACGAACCCGAACCTATAAAAAATTCATATTCAAACTAATTTTCCCTGTTGCAGGCTTTTCTGCCATTATCAACAACACACCTCTTGTGGCCATTATAATGCCATATGTCCATAATTGGGGTAAGAATCACGGTGTTTCTCCGTCAAAACTGCTAATCCCTTTATCCTATTCGGCTATATTGGGAGGAACAGCGACTCTTATTGGCACCTCGACCAACCTGGTGGTAAACGGAATGGTAGGTGAACAAACGATATTTCCGGAATTTAAATCATTGGATATTTTTGATTTCACTCCTGTAGGTTTAAGTATGATTATCATAGGAGGCCTTTATCTTATTTTCGCATCAAACAGGTTATTACCCGACAAAAGAGATCCTCTGGACAACATAAGTTTAGCAAGCCGTGAATACATAGTTGAAGTTAAAGTTAAAGACGGCTCCGACTATCACCATAAGACAGTAGAACAGGCAAACCTAAGAAAGCTGAAAGGTCTGTTTCTGGTAGAAATAATTAGAAAGGATGAAAGTATATCTCCTGTGACCCCACAAACTGTCATTCAGGAAAAAGACCTTTTGATATTTGCAGGCAATACTGAAACTATTGCCGACATGATAGAAAACAACAAGGCTTTAAAACCATCTCAGCTAGGTATGTTTTCGCAAAGAGCAAAGACCAGTGTGATTGAAGTGGTTGTGTCTCCGAATTCGAACCTGATTGACAAAACAGTAAAAGAAGCCAGTTTCAGAGGGAAATTTGACGCTGCTATAATCGCTGTTCACAGAAACGGAGAAAGGTTAAGTGGTAAAATTGGTGAAATCAGGCTACGCGCCGGCGACCTGTTATTGCTTATTACAGGTGAAGATTTTGAAGAACGTGTCGACAACAAGGATTTTTACATTTTAGGTAAAGTCAGAAATATTGATAAAATGCCAACAATGCAAAGTTTATTAATTGCAGGAGGGCTGATTGCATCAATAGTCTTATCATCACTACACATTATCCCTTTGTTTAACTCTCTTATTGTTTTCTTAATTTTATTGTTTCTTTTTGGAGTAGCCTCCCCAAAAGACGTTCCTAAAACCATTAACTACAATTTAATTCTAATAATTGCATTGTCTCTTTCTCTTGGCACAGCAATGACCAAAACCGGTATAGCCTCTATGGCTTCGGATGTATTTGTTGAAATATTCAAACCTTATGGTGTATTCAGCCTGTTTATCGGAATCTTTCTATTAACCAATCTTCTTGCTTCTGTCATAACCAATATTGGTGCTGTTGCTATTGTTTTTCCCGTTGCTATAAACCTTGCCGCACAACTGGGTGTAGACCCGAAACCATTTGCTCTGCTTGTAGCATTTGCAGGAGCAGCAAGTTTCATTACTCCGATTGGTTACCAGACAAACCTTATGGTGTACGGTCCGGGAGGTTACAGCTTCAACGATTTTCTTAAGATAGGCCTGCCTATGACAATATTGTTCATGCTGGTTGCCACAATAGGATTAATTCTTCAGTTTAATCTTAAGATTAATTAATTTACACAAAAGACGATTTTTTCTAATCCTGTTTTATACAAAGAAGTTTTACGGTAACATTTACTTCTCCGGCCGGAGTTTCGCTTTTTACATTTCACAGAAATAGTAAAACACATTAAAAATCAATCAGTGTATAAGATTCAAAATAACATAACCGGACGTTATTTCCGGAAAGGATAATTCCTGTCACAATGTCCTGAAAAAACAGGCTATGAATATCATATTTTATTTCCCACAAGCACTATTACAAAAAAACACCCCTGAAAATCAGAGGTGTTTTTTGTTATTTTAAATTCTGTACTGAATTACTTAACTGAGTCCATGTACTCTATAAGTTCACAAACTTTTGCAGAGTAACCCATTTCGTTATCATACCATGAAATAACTTTAACGAAATTAGGAGACAACTGAATACCTGCACCAGCGTCGAAAATAGAAGTACGAGTATCTCCGAGGAAGTCAGTTGAAACAACTGAATCTTCGGTATATCCTAAAATACCTTTCAATTCTCCTTCAGATGCATCTTTCATAGCTGCACAAACCTCTTCGTAAGTTGTAGAAGTTTTCAGGCGAACAGTAAGGTCTACCACTGAAACGTCAGGAGTAGGAACACGGAAAGCCATACCTGTAAGTTTACCATTAAGGTCAGGAATAACTTTACCTACAGCTTTTGCTGCACCAGTAGATGAAGGAATAATATTTTGACCTGCTCCGCGTCCGCCTCTCCAGTCTTTCAAAGAAGGACCATCAACAGTCTTTTGTGTTGCAGTTACAGAGTGTACAGTAGTCATCAAACCTTCTTCGATGCCAAACTTATCGTTAAGCACCTTAGCAACTGGAGCTAAACAGTTTGTAGTACAAGAAGCATTTGACACAAAATCCATATCGTTAGAATATGAAGTATGATTTACTCCCATAACAAACATCGGAGTATCATCCTTTGAAGGCGCAGACATCACAACTTTTTTGGCACCAGCCTCGATGTGACCTTGTGCTTTTTCTTTGGTAAGGAAAAGACCTGTTGATTCTACAACATACTCGGCACCTACAGCACCCCAGTTAATGTCAGCCGGGTTTCTTTCAGCTGTAACACGAATCTCATCACCGTTCACAATTAACTTTCCGTCTTTTACTTCAACGGTTCCGTCGAATCTACCATGTGTAGAATCGTATTTCAACATGTAAGCCATGTAATCTACATCAATCAGGTCATTTATAGCTACAACCTGAATAGTTCCTTTTGCTACCGCCTGACGAAATACAAAGCGTCCGATACGGCCAAATCCATTAATACCAATTTTGATTTTTGACATTTTATTGCTTTTTTAGTTATTGTATTTATAATGTCTTTTGAAATGAGCCACAAAAGTAAGCATTCATAAATTCATTGTCAAATTATCTATCATTTGATTTCCTGAATAAATGTTAAAAAAACATCAGGCAGATCATTATTCATGACCTGCCTGATGTTTTTCAATAAACATTACAAAAAACAAAGCAGCAATCCCTGATTCTAAATTCAGAGACCACATATTTCAAGACATTATATTTTATGATCTTACTGCAGGTTGTTCAGTTTTTGCCTTGCTATATGCAGGGCAATCTTCTGAGCTTTTGCAAGAACTAAAACCTAATGCCAATATAAATACAACTGCTGCAATTAGTGAAATCTTTTTCATGATCAATCTATTTTTCTTTAATATTTATATTTTTAGTTTAAATCTGTCAATAAAAATAAAACAATTACCATTACAAACGAAAAGCAAATTGTAAAGTTTCATTTTTTTTAAACTTATTGGGCAATTGTACTATTTTTTATTTAAAAAGCAGATTTTCTATCACAAAATTTTCTCAATCCGGCCAATTCACATTATCATCATCATTCCAGAAAGGGCCAATCTGAATGGTATCCACCACACCGTCGGTAATCCATATATTTATGTTTTTATCTTCAAAAGCATATAGTTCATTCACATCGGTATCTTCTTCCGAAAAATCCTCAACGCTATACTCTCCCAACTCATTTGCATGCTCCAGAAAAAGCTCCCGCGACATTCCCGGATAAAAATTATTTTCAAGCGTATAAACATTGTCATCAAAAGAGAACTCTACCAGACGAAAATCTTCAAGTGAATCAAAAGAAAGTGATACGCCCATATCATCGTAATAATATACATTTACCACTTCGTTATCATCCATTTCCTGAACTTCTATTTCATCAGGTTTACCCAAAATATCAATTACTTCATCTTCCGTCATTCCGAATTTAATTTTTCCAAAACCTTTTCCGGGAATAATCTTGTTTTCCATTTTTATATTTAAATTAGTTTATAGTTAAAAATACTTGCCGGAGCTGCTAACTCCGGCAGATACTGTAAATTTATTTCCATTCCGGTATTCTGCATGGAGTATACGGAGCATTCATTTCGTCCATCATTTTCCTTAGCCGTTTCACCTCTACATCTGCTATATTCTTAACCTTATCAAGAACTGCAGGAAATTCCTCTTCAAGTATGCTGTACTCCATTCTCGATGTTGATGTTATAGCTGAGGTATTGTTTATCTGATTATAAACAACATCATAAAGACGTTGCATCAGAGGCATATCTGCCGGTGGGATCTCCTCGCGACTGGCCTTGGCCTTAACACCGTTAAATCTGAATAACACATCTTCGAGCTCTTTTTTAACTCTCGTTATTTCTGGTAATAATTTTTCATGTGCACCCGGAAGTGTCAATGCTGTTTGCTGCATTAAGGTTACTTCCTTTTTCAAATCATTTACAAAACGAAGGGTTCCGTACATTGCTTTAGACAAACGACTGACCCGGAGTTGGAATTCAACAGCTTCTTTCCTGTCACTTGCCGGAAGTGAGGAATTATTAAGCAGAATAACATTAAACTCTTTCGGCTCATCCAGCTTTTCTGATTTACCATTATGAATCAATGACATCTCAACCGAATACCTGCCCGGCATTACAAGCACCCCCCCCTTTGTCTTTTTGTACGGATCGAATTTAGTTACATCTGCAATTTGCGGATTATCATAACGTAAATCCCAGTATATGCGTTTTATTCCTTTCGATGGCTTTGCCGTCATGGTTCTGACCACATCACCCTCTTCGTCTTTTACTGTTATCAGCAAATACGGAGGTATTTCTTTTTTCTCATCTTCAAGGGCTTTCCACGATGGCTGCGGAACAGGTTTTCCCTCTTTGAACAGTTTTTTGTCTTTTTCACGTCTGATTTGCATGGCTGTTTTAGGAACATCTTTCAGATATAAAGTAAATACGGCACCATACTCCGGGTTCCTGGCAATATAATATGTCGAGCCCTGACTTCTTTTGTTTGATTTAGGAATATACTGTAAAGCATCTTTTACATTGAACAGGTGTGCATCATTTTCAACCATCGATTCAGATATCTCTCGCAATGGTGAATAATCATCAAGGATATAAAATCCCCTTCCGAAAGTTGCAATCACAAGGTCGTTTTCTCTTTGCTGAATTTTTATATCATGAACCGGTATTGTAGGTATTCCGGCCTTAAGCTGAACCCAGTTTTCACCACCGTTTACAGAAAAGAAAACCCCGAACTCTGTTCCGGCAAACAACAAATCCCTGTTCTTAAAATCCTGACTAACGGTATGTACACTGCCATTACCAGGCAAATCTGAAGCTATCGTCTTCCATGATTTTCCTTTGTCTGTACTTTTTAAAATATACGGTTTAAAATCATCCCTCTTAAGATTACTAAATGTTGCATAAACAACATTCTCATCAAAACGTGAAGCAAACACATCACTTACATATGTATATTCCGGAACACCGGGAAACGAAGAGACTTTTCGCCATGTTTTTCCGCCATCCTCTGTTACCTGGATAAGTCCATCATCAGTTCCCACATATATCAGACCCTCTTTCACGGGAGATTCATCAAGCGAAACGATAGTTCCGAACAATGACGTAGAAACATCTTTTGCTACAGCATCAGGCCCCCAGTATTTACCCATAACAGGCCAGGTATTTCTGTCGATACCGGTTGTAAGATCACCCGAAACAACCGCCCAGGTATCACCTCTGTCATCGCTTCTAAACAGCTTATTCGCGGCCATATACAGCCGGGTATGCGAATGAGGGCTAATTATAAGCGGGGCATTCCAGTTCCACCGATATGTTTTTTCACCTTTTCGTGGCTGTGGTTTTATACTTATACGCTGACCACTCTTCTTATCATATCTTACAACATTACCATACTGCCATTCAGAGTAAACAATGTTTGGATTTTCCGGATCAACACAAACCCAGAACCCATCTCCTCCAACTGTAACAATCCATTCATCAGAAACCACTCCTACATCTTTTGTATTACGAGAAGGTCCCCCCAGCGTGTTGTTATCCTGAGTTCCGCCATACACATTATAAAAAGGCTTTGCATTATCTACAGCAACACGATAAAACTGCGTAACAGGAAGATTTGACACAAACCTCCAGTTACGGCCATCATCATAAGTAATATAAATACCTCCGTCACCTCCTATCATATAATGTTGGTTGTCATTCGGGTCAATCCAAAGTGCATGATCGTCAACATGACGGTTTTTGTTATTAAGTTTCATCCATGTTTTTCCGCCATCTGTAGTTACATGCGAAAATGTTTCAACCGAATATACCTTATCGAACTGTACAGGATCACAATAAATCTCATTGTAATATTGTCCGCTTGCATGATGATCACTCATTCTGGTCCAAGACTCACCCCTGTCCGATGATCGATAAAAGCCGCTTTTCCCTTCAGCTGCTTCCATTATTAAATAAAGCACATCAGGATTTTGCGGAGATATGGCAATTCCCATTCCTCCTATATTTACCGAAGGTAATCCTTTCATTATTTTACGCCAGGTTTTTCCGGCATCCTCCGATTTATACACGGCACTTTCAGGTCCTCCTCCAATTTTAGTGTAGACATGACGCCGTCGTTGTTCCGATGTTGCATAAAGAATATCAGGATTGCGCGGATCACAAATAATGTTATTCACTCCGGTATTTTCACTAATCTCTAGTATCTTTTCCCATGTTTTACCACCATCAGTTGTTTTAAACAAGCCACGATCGCCTCCCGGTCCCCAGGCAGAACCTTCAGCAGCCACATAAACCACATCCGTATTTCTTGGATCTATAAGGATCATCCCTATCTGGCGTGAATCCTTTAGCCCCATATTTTTCCAGCTTTTACCGCCATCAACAGTCTTGTACACTCCATCACCATAACCTAGTGCCCGCTGATGATTGTTCTCTCCCGTTCCTGCCCAAACCACATTGGAATTATCCGGATCCATTGCAAGACATCCGACTGAATAAGCTCCGTATTTATCAAACACAGGTTTAAATGTCTGTCCATTATTGGTGGTTTTCCAGATATTTCCACTTGCCACAGCAACATAAAATTCAGACGGATTATCAGGATTTACTGCAAAATCAGCAATCCTTCCCGAGGCAAAAGCCGGTCCTATGGATCGCCATTTTAATCCGGAAACCAGATGACTGTTTATTAATGTATCGGCGGTTACTGTTTGTGTTTTATCTTTACTTTTTTTCGGCCCTGCATAACCCCCCAGCGACACAAACAATAGTGCCGATAGTAATAACAACCTGTATTTTCTTATTTTCATAACTTGTTTTAATTATATTTTTTAAAAATACAAGCTAATAAATATTTCGTTCACATCAAGAGTTTTATATGATTATTTACTATTTGAACTGCTTTTACCGGTAATATTAGTTATACCCCTGAAACAACCAGTTTGTTTTGTTTTATTTCACAAAACACAGCTGAAAAATTGCTTTTTGTATTTATAACAACCATTCCTGAACACATAGAAACAAACCATGGTTTAACCGAAATTCAAATGATACCGGGTAACCTGATTAGTAATAATACTCCAGAAGCAAGCATAGCCAACAGAAGGTAAGGCATTCTGCAATCACACACCAAAAGCTCCGGTGAAAACTCACTTCACAGCTTCGGCAATTAAATGAAATGATTCGTCAGAAAAAGGACTCTTTTTAAAATCCCCGTAAAAAACGAGTATTTTAAAATACTTATTAATAATCTGCTCTAATTCATCTTTCTGTAAAGGATATAGACAAACATTATTTTCAATGCGCTCTCCCGAGATTTTGTCGGTAAGCAAAGTTTTAAAATCGATTAATCTGTCAGGTCTGAATTTATATTTACGAATAAATTTAAATCTTCCTGTTTCAATATCAGGTAATGAATCAACTTTATTATTTAACACTCTGGCATAATTAACTATCTGCAACAACAGTTTTCCTCCGGGTTTCAACACCTCTGATGAACGTTTTATAAACTGTTCTGTCTTTTCTATATTAGTCAAATGCACCAGAGTGTTACCGAAGCAGATTACAGCATCTATATCATCATGCATAAAAGCATATAATTCACCAATAAGCTCTCCCTGTTTAAATTTCAAGTTCAGTGCCTGCGGTTGCTTTTCCAATGCCGTTTTTATCATCTGCTCATCCGAGTCGAAAGCAAAAACACGAGCAGATCTTCTTGCAAGCATTATTGCCAGACTACCTGTTCCGCACCCTGCATCAACTAAATGCTTTCCGGCCACACTGCCTCCGAAACTACTCTCAACAAAATCTGTTTGATTCGGATTTAAAGGAAAAAGCTCATCATAAGCCTTTGCAATAGTACTGTAAAACGGCATTACATCAAATTAAACTTCTCCGATATCTGATACTTATTTCGCTCGGGTGCACTCCTGGATACCAGTTCAGCAAGAAAACCGGTTAAAAAAAGCTGAGTTCCAAGTATCATGCTAACCAAAGAAATATAAAAGTAAGGACTGTCGGCCACCAACGGAGCTTTTATTCCATTATACACAAACCACAGTTTGTGGCCTCCCAGCCAAAGAGCAGACACAAATCCTATAAGAAACATCAAAGTTCCCAGTCCGCCAAAAAGGTGCATTGGTCTCTTACCGAATTTTGTAATAAAAGTAACCGAAAGAAGATCAAGAAATCCTTTTAATGTACGTTCAATTCCAAACTTTGATACTCCGTATTTCCTCTCCTGATGCTGTACAACCTTTTCACCTATTTTCTCAAAGCCATTCTGTTTGGCAATCAACGGAATATAACGATGCATTTCGCCGTACACTTCAATATTTTTCACAACCTCATTTCTATATGCCTTAAGTCCGCAATTAAAATCATGCAATTTTATGCCTGATACCAGCCTGACCGTTCTGTTAAACAGTTTACTAGGCAATGTTTTTGTTATGGGATCATACCTTTTCTTTTTCCAGCCGCTAACCAAGTCATAGCCTTCTTCTTTTATCATTCTATATAGTTCGGGAATTTCTTCCGGGCTATCCTGGAGGTCTGCATCCATCGTTATCACCACATCACCACTGGCCTCTTCAAAACCGGTATGCAAGGCAGCCGACTTTCCATAATTTCGTCTGAATTTGATTCCTTTTACCTCATTATTTTTTTCGGCCAGTTCTTTCACCACACTCCATGACGAATCAGAACTGCCATCATCAATAAACAGAACTTCAAATTCATACCCAAGAGGATCAATAACCTTTTTTATCCAGCTAAACAACTCTCTAAGTGACTCTTCTTCATTATATAAAGGAACAACTATTGAAATATCCATATATTAATCAACATTTTTTACTGCATCATAAAATGTATTATCAGGATTTTTTTTCACTATGGCAGCTATTATTAATGAAAAAATAGTTCCTGTAAATACTTTACCTAGAAAATCACTCATTGCAACCATACCCGGTTTGACAGTCATCTCGTATACTTTTTGCATACTTTCAATCATATCATCAGGCATATTAGCTTCAAGCATTTTTTCCTGTATCACATTTAGCATTTTTTCAGATAAGGAACCATCCAGTTTCATTAAAATATAAATTGTTGCAGCTGAAAAAATTGCTGAAAATAAAGAAATCATTACACCTAAACCCAACCCCTGACCATAAGTCAGAAATCCACGATTTACCTGTGATTTATATTTATCGAGACCAATCCATGTAATTGCTATTGCAAATACATAACCAAGATAATCCTGAAGTTTCGACTCAAAAATAATTCCGCTAAAATACAAAGTCAGAATCAAAATCACCTGAAGAATACCAAGATACAAGCCGTATTGCATTGCCCATTTACCTGTGGAATTGTTTTCTTTTTCCATAAATTTTATGTTTGGTTAATGTTCGTTATAATTTTCGAATCTAAAATACAAAGAACTTATCGATAATTCGAAATAACAATAATCTAAAATTAGTTTTAATCTTATATTTTCATTTTACCGACCATTAAAATCATAACTCACAAACCTATAAACAGATGTAAAGTGAATGAAAAAATCAACGATTAAAAGCAGCGGAAAAAAACACAAAAAACACAAAAAAATATTTGTACGATTAATGATTTTTGATACTTTTGCAGTCGCTAAACGGGTAAGTCCCATACGACCAGCTCCTGCTGAACTCCCCCAGGGCCTGACGGCAGCAAGGGTAAGCGGTTGTAGCGGTGCGATATGGTAAGCTTACCCACCCGCCGATGTAGCTCAGTTGGTCAGAGCAGCTGATTTGTAATCAGCAGGTCGTGGGTTCGAATCCCTCCATCGGCTCAAAAGAAAATGTTCTTTACTTATTGAAAATTATTGGGGAGATACCAAAGTGGCCAACTGGGGCGGACTGTAACTCCGCTGGCTTTCGCCTTCGTAGGTTCGAATCCTGCTCTCCCCACTTTTTTGCCGATATAGCTCAGTTGGCCAGAGCAGCTGATTTGTAATCAGCGGGTCGGGGGTTCGAATCCCTCTATCGGCTCTTTTTTATTGCGGGAGTAGCTCAGTTGATAGAGCATCAGCCTTCCAAGCTGAGGGTCGCGGGTTTGAGCCCCGTCTCCCGCTCTTATAATCAGCAAGTTACAAGACTGTAACATTGCTAACATTAAAATTTGCACTGGAATTTGCATTATTCCGGTGCATTTTTTTTGTGCCTATCTCATTGCTTTTCAGATATGTTATAAAACATATGAAAATAGTTAATTTTTCTGATTTTGCTTACTTGAAGCTCGTCATTCTTCATACCTCCTTTATCGCTGTACTGAAGCCACTTTCCAGAAAGCTCAAGTATAATTGACGTCGAAAAACCATGATTAACTGATTATCAGAGTTGATTTTGTCCAATGTTGATAGTCAGGTGGTTGCAATTTAATGGTTTGTAAACAAAAGGAACACAGGTGCATACGGAGTTGAATCTGTTAAAAATAAATTTACTATAATACTTGTGTAAGGATGATACTAACACTTTACCATACTAAACTTCACTGATTAGTCTTACATCTGGGTTACTTAAATCTACAACATTTCAATAGCTGGCAGATACCATTTAAAATATTTTTACTATAATAGGGGGTGTAAGGAAGTTAATCCTTCAACTATTTTTCATCTGTAGTGCCGGTAGGTGGTACCCTTGTCTGGTTCGAATCCGGAGGCACGTCATTACTAATAACCAAAACTATTACGACATGAAAAGCTATGACAAACTAAGACTACAGATTGCTGAATTTAGGGCACATGTATTATCATTCAGCACGTATATTAAACGAGAGCTATTAAATAACACCAACCAACAAAAAAGCGAAGAATAATGGGTACACATTATTATATTCTTCCAGATGGTAGAAGAGCGGAGAATATGAAAGAAGGCTGCGAGATGATGCAGATAGGAAGAAGGGGATTTAGAGCTTTGGTTAAAAAGGGTACAATAAAAAAAGGAACAATAAAAAAGGAACAATAAATAAATGAACATTAAAAAATGAAATTATGAGAAAGAAGAGCAAGTTGATAGTAGAGTGTGACATAAACTACAAGTCAGAAACTACAATAAAATACAGGATTGACATTCTCACAAATGTTAAACCAAGAGCATTTGTCCTATTTACTGCACTATTAGAGCTTGGAAACACCGATGAATTCTCGATGACAGAATTAGTAAAAGAAAAATTAGGTATGAGTAAGGAAGCATACAGCGCAGCAAAAAAGGAGTTAATTGAGAAAGGTTACTTAAAAGTAGAATTCGACGGAGAAAGACACATATTTATAGTTAATAATAACTTATACCAAAACTTTACAGAGGATGGTACAGAATACAACAAAACCGAGTAAGAATTTTTATATAGCACCTAACACGACGTACAGGAAGCTATCTGCTAATGCGTTTATGCTTTACCATTTCTATATGGCTCATGCAGGAGAAGACGGAAAAAGTTGGTTTACCAACAAGAAAATAGCTGAAGAAATAGGGATTAGCCTCAAGACACTCAAAAAGGCTAAAAAGGAACTGATAGATAAGGGTTATATACTGTCTACAGAACATACACAAGAAGGTGTAGGCACTATTTATTCAATAGTTACTGCCCTTTACCCAGACGCAAATGAAAGCTGGAAAGAAAAAAGTAAAGAAGAGGAAAGCATTGGGTCTGAAAATGGCACTACCCCAGGGGTAAATATTACCCCACCCCCCGGTGTCAATTTTACCCCACGTAGTAATATTAGGGGTAATAATATTCAGCAGTCGTCTTCACTACCACAGGGCACTACCCAACCGTTTGAAAACGATGGGTTATCCGAACTTGAAGCGGCTGTAAATGGTTTATCTGAAGAAGAG
>JAADEM010000017.1 GCA_013153405.1 Chlorobiota bacterium | reverse complement strand
CAAAAAGTATAAACCCGACGTCATTGCGAGGAGAAACGACGAAGCAATCTCTTGATTATCAGCATTTGTGAATTTAGAGATTCCTTCATTTTATTCGGAATGACGACTTTTTGGACATCCTCTAACTCATAATACATCAAGAAATTGGGGTGAAGTCCTGTAACGACGTTTGTGTTCTTCTTTTATGACATCCTCTTTTTGGGTGAAAAACATATGCAGATTATTGCCATCTGCCGCATGGACCGAATCCGCGTCCAGGACCTCTTCCATAACCCGGACGAGCTGTGGAAGTGGCATTGCCGGCACCAAATCCGGGGCCTCTGCCATAACCACGGCCACATCTTCCCATGCCGCGTCCCATACCTCTTCCGAACCTCTGACCTCTTGTGTTCTGGAAGTTGTCAAAATAAACTCTTTGTTCGTCGGTCAGAAGTTTTCGTACATCCTGAATGTGTTGTTCCCTGCTTTTCTGAATTTGAGTTCTAAGCGAGTTCAGTTCATCAATTGTTTTGTTGATTTCTTTCATGTCGACATTGTCGGCAGTACGCAATGTGCGCAGGCGTGCAATTTTTTCGGCAATAAGGTTTTGTGTGTTTTGTACGTTTTTCCAGTGTTCGGTGCGCATGGCGTCAAGTTTGTTTTTTTGCTCTTCGGTAATATTGGGCAGGTTGTTACAGAAATAACCTCTTCCTGCACCGTTCAATCTGCCATAACCCATGCCATATCCCTGGGCAATCAATGATGGGCTTATGCTTAAAAATGCCATCAGAATTAACAATCCGGTTGTTTTAATACTTAGATTTTTCATGATATTAAATTTTAGGTGTTTATTAATTAAATATCTGTTTGTTTTTAATGTCGTCTTTAAGTGAACCCGGTTTTGCCGGCTCACCGGAATTCATCATAGACCAGAATATTGAGTAAAGTTTGTTTTGTTGTTCGTCGTTGCAAATACTTTTCATTTGCAGGTAATATTCAAAAGTTAGATGTTTAAGTTCGGCATGCAGGTCTCCGATTTGCTGGGAAAGTTGATGAAGTTTTACCGTATCGCTGTTTTTTTTGCCAAGTTCTTCCATAAACTCATTTCTTTTTTTCTGAAGTTTATCGGTAACTATATTTGCTTTATAATGAAACTGCTGTCTGTATATTCTGAATTTAATATGTTGTTGGTGTGTAAGGCTCAGCTGCTGTCTGAAGAATCTTCCAAGGTGAGTGTCGGGTACATCTATTTCTTCAATCTGCACTTCTGTATTTTCATTGTCTGATATTTTTAGATGATAGATTATGGTTCCTATCGTTGATAAATTCAGAACAACGAGAAAAGCAATTATATATATAAGAGTTCTTTTTGTCATAGCCTCACCTCTAATTATTTAATATTGTCATTTCAAGTCTTTCCTGTTTCAGGTCGTTAAGGTAATATGCTGTTGTTTTTTCAATTATAATTTTATTTTTTGGTTTAGCGGAGAAATAGGCATTTCCAAGACCGATTCCTGAAAAGATGGCAAAAACCAGCATGACAGAAACTATAATCGGTTGTAATAACTTTTTATAAGATACCGAAATAGCTTTTTTTTCAGCACCATTGTTGTATGTTGTAAGTTGTTCTTTTATTCTTGTATACAAAAACGGATTAGGAGTAATTTCTTTACGTTTATCCGGAATGCTCATTGTTTTTATCACTTCATTGTATAGAGTATTGCAGCTTTTGCATGAATTTAAATGTGCTTTAATTTCATGGATTGTATCAGGATTAAGCTCTCCGTTAATGTATGGAATAATTTTTTTATGTGTTTGTTTGCAATTCATAATCACATCTTTTGATATTATGACACAATGTTTAATGTTTTCTTTTGCCTTTTTTTGAAGTTTTTCTGTAATGAGAAAGTATTTTTTTTGCTACATTTTTTTTTGCTCTGTGTATAAGACCCTCAACTGCCGCAAGGGTTATTCCCATTATTTCGGATATTTCAGCATACGATAATTTATCGAATTTGCTTAATGTAAAAGCAATTTTCTGTTTTTCGGGAAGCGAGTCTATAGCTTTGTGCAATAGTTCAATACGTTCATTCTCTACATCATCGCTATCTTCGTAAAGATATGAGGGGTCGGCGATTTGAATCTCTTTTTTATCGTCACCGGTGAAAAAGCTTCCGATGTTTTTTATGATATTTCTTTTTTTGTTGTTTCGGATGAAATTAAGAGATCTGTTTACAGCCATTCTGTACAGCCAGGTTGATAACTTTGCTTCGTTTCTGAATTTATGTATTGAAAGAAATACCTCAACAAAAATTTCCTGAGTCAGATCCTCAGCATCACTTTTACAGTGCAGGAAACTGGTACAAACATTAAGTACCAAAGATTGATACTTGTCGACAAAAATCTTAAAGTATTTTTCATCTTTGTTAATTATACCCTGTATCAGTTCTTTATCGTTCATCCCGGCTTAAACAGTATAATTATTTTAATGTGTTTTTAAGCAATCTGTATAAATTAACACTCTACTCTATAGACCCTGAAACTTGTTAAAACTTGCGGTGCTTGAATAATTTTTTGTTATTATGACAACATAAAACCCGAATAATTAAACAGTGAGACAAGAGAGAGCCGCATTAATCGTTGCCAAGGAGTTTTACTGTTTTTGTGAAACGAAAAGGATGAAATATTTTGCCGGTTAAGCAGGGTTAAATACTTTATTGTAATTTTGAAATAAAAAAGTGTATGCTTAAAAGGGATTTTATACTTAGGATGATTGAAGAGATAGCTAAATTTGTTACACTCGTTCTTAAACTTCGTGATACAGGAGAAACGGAGAAAGCTTACGAAGAGATAAAAACAATGACCGGAAAATTTACAGGTATTTCATATGATGAACTGATAAAAGGAGAAACCGGGGGTGGCTCGCTCTCAGTTAAAGGCAGTGACAGGGTTGAATATCTGGATGCAAAGGGACAGTTTTTTTTTACTGCCGGAGAGGTTTGCCTGGACCTCGGTAAGCGTAAAGAGGCGCAAAGACTTTTTGAAACGGCTCTTTTCTTTTATAATTCAGCTGAAAATAATCATAAATCATTTTCATTTCAGCGACAGGTTGATATGACTAAAATTTATGAATACTTAGATTCAATGGCAGCTCCCTGATATCAGGAATACCTATTTTTTAGCTTCAAAAAAGTTTTCCTCTTTTATTTTCAAAATTCTGTTTTCCGCATACTCTTTAAGTTTTATGGTATACCTGTCCTTTCCGTTTTCGGGGTCGGGGGCAGGAGGTAATGAGCTGACGAATTTTTTGTAATAACTTAATGCCTTGTTTTTATTATGAATGTCAAATTCATAAATAGTGGCAATTGTGAGATAATATCTTATGTTTTGAGGATTGTATTTTAAAGCTTTTTTATAATTATCCACGGCAAGGTTAAATTTCCCGGTGTTGGAATATATAGCAGCAAGGTAGGTGTATATTTTTTCCATTATTTGAGCGGGCGGCTGAAGTATTTCTTCCGCTTTTTTCAGGTAAGGTATTCCCTCTTCGGGACCCGGCAGTAAACTGAGCGATGCTCCGAGGTAATAATGTGCAAGTGCATCTTCCGGATTCCATTCAATTGCTTCTTTCAGGTATGAAACAGCTTCGGGGTAGTCATTTTTTTTATAATAAGATATTCCGAGTATTCGTTGCGTGATATATGAATGATCGCCCAGCTTTTCAAGCTTCTTCATTACAATAATTGCATTTCTGTATTGGTTTACCGAGAAATATACTTTACCTTTTAACATTAGAAATCTCTGATTATTCTTTGAGTGTGCAAGAATTGTGTCGCAAATGTCAAGACTTTTTCTGTATTCTTTTATTCTCAGATAAATTACAGCAAGCTTGTATGACAGTACCTGGTTTTCAGGATACTGGTTTAAAAGCTTTTCATACAGTTTTGCCGCAAGGTTAAGGCTGTCGACTTTAAGATATGTTTCGGCCAGCCGTTTGTTTACTTCAAAATTCAAAGAGTCTGTTTCAATCCATTTTGTAAGCAGTCCTATGGTTTTGCCGTATTCTTTTTTGAAATTAAGTATGTCAGAGTACCTGATTATATTTTTATAATCATACCCGTTGGTTTCATATATTTTTTTTATCAGAGGAAGTGCTTTGTCGTAATTTCCGGTTTCAAAATACAAACGAGACAAGAGTCGTATGTGTTCCACTGATGTTTCTCCAGAGTTATCTTCCAGAACAGCGATGGCCTTATCGGGATAACCGGTCTGTCTGTAGCTTAAAGCCAGACTGGATAGTTCGTCTCCGCTCAGGAAAGGTTTGTTTTTAAGTTGTTCTATTATCTGATCATACCTTTCGTTCAGAAATAGTATGTTTATAGGGGTTTGCTGTGATTTTAAATTTGCATAAGGAAAAAGCAGAATTGTCAGAAAAATGAAATACAGGAGTTTCATGACTGTGTTTTTTTAAATTTACAGATCAAATATATAACTAAAAGATTAGTTATGAAAAATATTAACCTTTTTTATAATTTATAATTGGGGGGCAAGGAAAGGTATGATGAATATTTTATATGAAAAGTTACATGGTAGGTTTCCCGCAGTCTGGCTGTAACGTAAATATAAGATGTGTTCTTGTTTTCCGGACCGGATTTTAAGAACTTACTATAAATAAAGTGGTGTATAGTTATGCTTTGAGAGCATTGAGTAGCCGTTCGTTTACTTTTTTCCAGTTTACAATGTTCCAGAAATTATCGATGTAACCGGATCTTTTATTTTTATATTTCAGGTAATAAGAGTGTTCCCAGATATCTATAGTCAGTAAAGGAATGCCCCTGTATTCTGCTATATTCATCAAAGGATTATCCTGATTAGGAGTGGATACAATTTTAAGTTTGTTATCGGGAGTAATGATTAACCATACCCATCCGCTACCGAACAATGTTTTTGCTTCATCCGAGAATGTTTTTTTAAAATTATCGAACGAATCGAAATGCCTGATTATTTTGGTAAGTAGTCTTCCACTTGGTTTGCCGCCGTCAGGATTAAGGTTTTCCCAATAAAGTATATGGTTGTAATATCCTCCTCCGTAATTTCTTATAGGGTCACTGTATGAAGAGATTTTTGCAAATATTTCGGACATTGGGATTTGTTCCAGTTCAGTGCCTTCTATTGCAGAAGTAAATTTCTTAAAATAACCTCTGTGATGTTTGTCGTAATGTAATTCAACGGTTTTAGCATCAATATAAGGTTCAAGAGCATTGTAAGCAAAAGGTAATTCAGGAAACTCATGGATGATTTTTACGTTACTTAGATCCTGTGTTTTTTTTGTTGCCGAAGTGCTTTTTTTCCCTCCCGGAATACAAGCTGCCAGTACTCCTAATGCCGTTATGCCGATGAAATCTCTTCTTTGCATATCTATGTTGTTTACATTTTTCTGCATCCTGGTTATTATTATAACAATAGATTATTGTCAATGTTCAATGAGTAATTACGATTTGTTGGTGTATTAATTAAAATGGAGGTTGTCTTGATGTGACTGTAAAGTGTTGTGGATTTAATATGTTGTGTTTTGATATCTGAATAAGGTAACCCGAAAGCATAAAAATACGTAAAATGTTAAACCAAGGAGCTTTATAACCTTTTTTTGAATGCAAGTAAGTGGTATTTATTCAATATTGTTTTTTTGTTTTTTAAAAAAAGTGTTTCTTTAGAAGAATAAATCTAATACCTGCATAAATGAGAATCTTATCCGTTTTATCCGTTATTTTGGTTTTATTAACCCTGATGGCTTTCAGTTCGAAAGATTATGAAAAAAGGGGTGATAAATACTTTAAGGTTTTGAATTACGACAAGGCACTGAAAGAGTACTTAAGAGCTTACAGAAAGGACAAGGAGAACCCGACGTTGCTTGCTAAAATTTCAGAATGTTATCTAAACGGTAATCAACTTAAATATCAGGCTATTCCTTATCTGGAGAAATTAAAAGAGCTAAAGCCCAGGGATACTGAAATACTCTACTACTTATCAGAGGCGTATCTTCATGCTTTAAAATTTGATAAAGCAAAAGAGTATCTGAAAATGTATGAGTCGAAATATGAAAAGAATGAATATAACGACGAGAAAATATTTATACTGAAACATTATATTGATAATGCTAAAAAATATACTTCTGAACCCGAAATAGTCGATTTAATAAATCTTGGTAATAAAATTAACACCTCAAGGTCCGAATTGAATCCTTATGTTACCTCAGACGAAACAATTCTTTTCTTTTCATCGGATAAGCGTTATAACTCGTATGGAGGTTTTTATTATTTCAATTTATGCGTTTCGGAAATGCAGGAAAACGGATGGGGTAAATATAAAACCATCGGGTCTACTGTTAATTCCGGTTATGATGAAATTGTAGCCGGAATAAATCCGTCGGGTGATGAGGTCTTTATTTTTCACAACCGTTATGGCGATGAGGTTATAGGATATGCAAAATATAAAGGTAAGTACCGGTTCGATATTATGTCTGATTTTGGATATCCCATAGATATGAAGGGTGGTGAGTATGGTGTGTGTATGACAGAAGGCAGTGATACATTGATTTATGCTGCCGAAGGACTTAGCGGTTCAATAGATCTGTTTTATTCAATAAAACTGCCTACCGGAGAGTGGGGCGAATCACGTCCTTTGCCCGGAAAAATTAACAGTAAATATGATGAGAACTTCCCCGTATATATGCCGGAAGAGAAACGTATTTATTTTTCAAGTAATAATACGAAATCGATGGGTGGTTATGATTTGTTTTATTCTGATCTGGATACCGTAACCAGAGAGTGGAAAGAACCGGTTAATCTGGGATATCCTGTTAATGATACATACGACAATTATACTATTTCATGGGTGAAGGGTAAACGTATAGGATATATCTCGGCAGTCAGGCCCGAGGGATTCGGAAACAGGGATATTTACAAAGTTGTATATGTGAAAAAAGATCCGTCGAATGCTATATTTAAATGTACTCTGAGAGTGAAAACTGATTCCGCAGAGGTTGTTCCGTGGTTTACACCAAAGATAAATGTGTTTGATACGCTGGAGTTAAAAGTGGGCACTTATGCTCTTTCTACCGATTCTGCAAGATTTATAATGGCTCTTCCTCCGGGAAATTATTATCTTCGCATCGATGCACCGGAAATAGAATCGTTTACCGACACAATCTCAATACCTGAAAGATTGTATCCGCCGGTACCTAAAGAGAAAAGATTCATTCTGGAGCAAAAAACAGAAATGCAGAATTAATTAATATTACAGATGAATTTAAACCTGAAGAATCCGATAGTGTTTTTTGACCTTGAAGCTACCGGACTAAATATTTCCGAAGACAGAATAGTGGAAATCTCTTTGCTTAAGGTTAATGTGGATGGAACGGAAGAGATGAAAACCTACCGGATAAATCCTGAGATTCCAATGCCTGAAAATGTGATAGAAATACACGGAATTACAGATGATGATATAAAAAATGCTCCTACCTTCAAAGAGGTTGCAAGTGAAATAGCTACTTTTATGAAAGGATGTGATATAGGCGGATTCGGACTTAACCGTCTTGATATTCCATTGCTGGCTGAGGAGTTTTTGCGTGCCGGTGTCGATGTGGATCTGAAAAAGAAAAAGTTTGTTGATGTTCAGACCATATTCTTCAAAATGGAAAAACGGGATCTGAAATCAGCATATAAATTCTATCTCGATAAAGAGCTTAAAAACTCTCATTCGGCCGAAGCTGATACAAAAGCGACATACGAAATTCTTAAAGCTCAGCTCGACAGATATGAACCTAATCTGAAAAATGAGATCGAATATCTTTCTGGATTTTCGGCATTTAATAAAAATGCTGATTTTGTGGGACGTATAATCTATAACGATAAGGGGGAGGAGATTTTTAATTTTGGTAAGTATAAAGGCAAAAAAGTTGAAGATGTTCTGGAAAAAGATCCCGGTTATTACGGCTGGATGATGAACGGTGATTTTCCGCTTTACACAAAAAAGGTTCTGACTAATATCAAACTCAGGAAGAGTAAGTTTAATGCATGATGGCTAAAGGAATTTGTTATTGAAGTGCTGATGGTTTGATTGGTTACAGGTTGGTTTTGTTTCTGGTTGTTTCAGTTAAGCAGCCAGGGTTCTAAAATTTTTTATCAGAAGTGTTTTGTTTTCATCAGGTTAATCTACTTGTTTTGAATGGCATTATCCGGTTGTTTATCTATGATAATGATATCAATTTTATTGACTGATTTTGTTTTTTACTGTCTTATCAAATCATAATTTACTCACCAAACTACAATTCCTAAAATAATAGATATGCCGGGCATTGTGTGACATGTATTTTACCATTTGAAAATTTCATGATAGGGATACAAATACAAATAATTCGTGTAAATTAGTGGCATAAGAATAAAAAAATAAAGAACAGCATCATGAAAATACTTTGTATAGGTCGTAACTATGTAGATCACATAAAAGAGTTAGAAAATGAGGTTAGCGGAGATCCGGTTGTTTTTCTGAAACCCGAAACCGCACTGCTGCGTAACGGTAACCCGTTTTATATCCCCGATTTTGCCGATGAGTTTCATTATGAGGTGGAACTGCTGGTAAAGATAAATAAGTTAGGAAAAAATATTGAACCGGAATTTGCTCACAGATATTATGATGAGATAGGTATTGGTATCGATTTTACTGCCCGTGATCTTCAAAACAAACTCCGTAACAAAGGACTTCCGTGGGAGAAATGCAAGGCATTCGACAGTTCGGCCGCAGTCAGCGAATTTGTTCCTAAATCAGTATATCCGGATATCAATAATATTAATTTTCATCTTGATGTAAATGGTGAAACCCGCCAGAAAGGGAACTCTTCGATGATGATTTACAAGATAGATACGATTGTTTCGCATCTGTCGAAATATTTCACCCTTAAAATAGGAGACATTATTTTTACCGGAACACCTGCTGGTGTGGGACCTGTTAAAATTGACGACCGTCTTCAGCTTTTTATTGAAGATGAATTAATGCTCGATTTTATGATAAAGTGAATGAAGGCAGGTGAATAAGTGACAGATGCTTTTTGCATAATACTGAAAAATGGTTGGTAAAAAGCTCTGTAACGCTTACCGTATTTGAAATAGCTAAAAGAGGATGTCTGAAAAGTTGTCATTCCGAGATTTCACCTCGAATTTTTTGGCATAATGAGTAAATGACGGAACATTCTCGTCACTGCGATGAGTGTTAGCGAAGAAGCAGTCTCCCTCTCGCCGGGAATTGCCTGCCTGCCGAAGCATCGGCGCAGGGAGACTTCACCCTATAACATGGGATTCGCAATGACGCATTAAGAAATTGAATTCTACCAATGACAAAACATTTATGCTTATTGGAGTTTATGTCCTAAAAAGTTGTTTAAATTGCGAATTGCTTTAATGAGCGTTAACGAATTAATCGTTTTAGTGTAATTCGTTTTTATAAAGCTATAAACGCTTGAATAGTTGAGATTTTATTCTTTCCGCAACAACTTAATTTACCGTATAGCCCGAGAAGTTTATTGAGAACAGGAACTCGTGTCTGCTGCGGTTATCATTTATAAGATACGAGTAGCGGTATCCTATGCTGAACGGAAAGATAAAACGCAAAAGATGTACTTCGGCACGTATCTCGGTTCCTGCCGACTGATAGGTATTTGTGCCGTAGAACCATTCTCCGGTATTGTTGTCCTGCAACTTGTACGATGCTTTTGAATAATCGTAAAAGATATTTGTTGTTATTCTTTTAAAATATGCGAGGCTTCCGGTGGTTATGTCCGGATACCATACAGGCATAATGTAATCGGACCGGAAAGTGTAAAGCTCGTCATTATATTTGTCAGTGTAACCTCTGGCGATATTAATAAAATCGGAAAAACCATACCGTATTATGTAACCGGAACTATTAATGCCGGCCTTTTCACCGCGAATCTTTTTATGCCAGTCGTTGTTGATACGAATAGAGTGATGCTGGTAGAACCCCGGAAAGTAAACTGTAGTATGAACTCCGGTAATTGAACCAAAATCATAATCACCATAAGGTGAGTGTTTGTAAGTAAACTGAAAAACCTGTCCCAGGCGTGTTGCGACATCGCGTATGCTGCGTTTTCTCAGATTGTATGCAAAAAGCCCGTATTCAAAGGTGTTTATATCGTATCCTTTGGCTGTTATGTTTTCAGTTTCTCCGGTATAATACCATTTTCCGTCGATGTTGGTAATGTATGATTTTAAAGCGTCATAATCGAAAGCTTTGAGATATCCAATACTTGCCAATGGTTCAACATGACGATGCCAGGCACCTCTTGAAATATTGAATGGTATTGATATGTCAAGATTCAACCTGAGGAATTGTTGTTTTTTTAATGATTCAACAATAAATGTATCGGTTTCGGTCGCCTGATCATAGTAAGCATCATCGTTACCATATTTGGCTTCGAAATTCAGTTTAGGAAACCATCCGTTATAAATAAAATTGAAATAGAACTTTTCGCGTGTATATTGCTTGTCGGCATTATAGCCGAATGTGGTAAAAGCATTTCCAAGCAGGTTTTGTGACAGCAGGGAAGCTCCGTAGTTGAGGTCCAGATCGTTGAAGTTGATGTAGACCGGAGCCCAGCTGTGAAAGTTAAAAAGGTTCCAGCGCGAGTATTTTTTAACCTCAAATGTGTCGGTTTTAAGATTGTTAAAGCCGGGAAGTCCTTTTTCTTCTTTGAATGTTTTTTTCAGAAACGGATATTCAGGTGCATAAGCAGTAAATTGTGTTTTTTTTACAGAAATGCTGTCAAGATTTATTACCGCCGGACGGTAACCGTCAGAACAGTAATCGGAAACAGTAAGAGTATTGCCATTCAGAGCTGCCGATGTGTTTCCGAATTGCGACGAGGTTATCTGTTCAATGTTTTTTGTGTTAATATTTATTCTGAAAATATTCTCTGTTTCATCAGGACTGTATGAAAAATAGACATAACTATCGGTTGCAAACGGTTCTCTTATATTGGCAAATGACGGAGTAGTCAAGGGATGCCACTTGCGGTCATTCAGGGTTAAGTAAAAAAGCTGTTTTCCATCAGGCGTTAGGACAACGGTTACAATTTTGCTGCCGTCAGGAGTCCATACCGGAGTCATGGCAAATCTGTTGTCCGGTGTGTTTATGGTATCTGTTGTTTTGCCGTTCTCAGCATCTAGCAATAAGATATTGTAATTGCCGCTTTTTGATATATGGACGGTTGCAATGGTATTTCCATCGGGGGACAGCGAAGGGGCATAATATCTTTTTCCCCGGGTAAGCCGTTTGGCTTTGCCTGTTTTCAGGTTGTATATCCATATGTTGTATTGTTCGGCATTGCTCCATCTGTAGTTTTGTTCCTGTTCGGACCATACAAGCTTATCGGAAGCAAGCGAAAAAGGTGCTCTTTCTGTATATCCGGGTGTAAATAAATTCTGTTCTTTCCCTGATTTTATGTTAATGGTAACAAAACGTTGTACCTCTCCGGGACCTGATATTCTGGATACGATTATTGAATCATTCAGAAATCTGGAATATCGGTAGTTTTTATATTTCGGATCACGCGCGGTCAGATATCTGAATTTTGTAAGCTCTTTCCCTTCATTCTCTTTTTCCCACATTTCTTTCCATTCATTGAATACCGACATGTAAAGTTCTGTTTTGTTCAGTCCGGTTACCTCTTTTATGCCGTGGTTAAAGGGGGTGATACTCCAGCTTCTTTTTCCGGTGTTTTCAATTGCTTTTTCCCATACATCATTCCCGAACCTGTTTCGTGCTCCTGATACAAGATGGTAGCCCATTACGTAATAATTGGGGATATAATCACGGTATGATCCAAGATATGCTTTATCGTATTTATAAACACCCTTCTCAAGCAGTTGTGCTTTCAGTTCCTGAGAGAACGACGGAAGGCGTCCGCGTCCCGAATGTGATAGCATTGTTTCAGTCATTACAGCATCACCTTCCATAAACCACATTGGCACATAAATACCTAGTACCGCACCTACAGCTTGTTGACCTGCTATTATTCCAAGTGCCCTGGTGAAACCGGTGTTAAGTTTATCTATCTGAACCACATGTCGAAATTCGTGAATTGCAAGCTGCTGTAGGTAATCCTGTGCGAAAATATCCTGATTGGGTGAAGGATAAAGTTCGATACGTTTTGGTGCCCAGGAGACAAAGCCGTTTGAATAAGCCGACTCGGAATGGATCAGAACATCTATTCTTTTGGGTTTATGACCTAATGTGTAACCGCCGTATTGATATACTTTTTCAAAAATGGCAACAGCCCTTTGTGCTTCTTTTTTATACTTTTCCGGAAAAACGATTCTGAAATGATCTGTTTTAATCTGAAACCAGCGAATACTTGCAGGATCGGAACCTGAAGAGTAGTACTGGGCAAATGATTCTGTTGTGCAGACCAGTATGAAAAAGAGATATGGCAGTAACTTTTTTGACATTTTATTTATCGGCAAATTATTTTTTTATACGGGTTAGTGTACTGTAAAGGGTAAAGGGTAAACAAATCTTGTCCATAAATGTAATAAATAATGTTTATATGGCAGTAAATATTATTTTTGACATCCGGTTCAGGAAAATATAATCTTAGAAAAATCATGAAACCAATAATATATCAGGTATTACCGCGATTGTTCGGAAATACGAAGGGGAAAAATATTAAAAACGGAACTATTTACGATAACGGTTGCGGAAAGTTCAGATATTTTACCGACAAAGCCCTTAAAGGAATAAAACAACTCGGGATTACTCATATATGGTATACAGGAGTAATTGAGCATGCTACACAAACCGACTATTCAGAATATGGTATTGTGAAGGATTTTCCGGAGGTTGTGAAAGGAAAGGCAGGAAGTCCGTATGCCATAAAAGATTATTATGATGTGGATCCGGATCTTGCAGAGAGTGTGTCCGGTAGGATGAAAGAGTTTGAGGGGCTTGTAGAGCGAACACATAATGCAGGAATGAAAGTCATTATCGACTTTGTTCCGAACCATCTTGCCAGGCAGTATGTGTCGGATGCCAGCCCCGACGGAGTGGACGATTTCGGGAGTAATGACGATATTAGTGTTGCTTTTGCCAGAGATAACAATTTTTACTACCTGTTGAATACAGAGTTTCGCTCCCCGGTTTCTCCCGAAGGAAACAGAAAATGGGTGGAAAAGCCGGCAAGGGTTACTGGTAACGACTGCCTTTCTGCCGAACCGGGTCTGAACGACTGGTATGAAACTGTAAAACTGAATTATGGAATAAACCTTTTTGATAACCGTAAAGGACACTTCAGTCCGGTTCCCGATACATGGAACAGGATGAAAAATATCCTGATGTTCTGGGCAGGTAAAAGTATTGACGGTTTCCGTTGTGATATGGCAGAGATGGTTCCGTTAGAATTCTGGAGGTGGGTAATTCCGCAGGTGAAAAAAACGTTTCCGGATGTGGTTTTTGTTGGTGAAGTTTACAATCCTGACCTGTACAGGCCATTTATCAAAGCAGGTTTCGATTGGTTATACGATAAAGTTGGATTTTATGATATATTGCGGGATGTGATTACCGGAAAGCGTGCAGCTTCAGATATTACCGGGGCACTTGAGAAAATAAGTGATATAAAAGATCACATGCTGTTTTTCCTCGAGAATCATGATGAACAGCGTATCGCCTCGGATTTTTTTGCAGCTGATGCGCAAAAAGGTCTTGCAGGAACAGTGCTTGCTGCAACTGTTTATAAAAATCCTTTTATGCTTTATTTCGGACAGGAAACAGGTGAGAGGGGAATGGACGAGGAAGGCTTCAGTGGGCGCGACGGAAGAACAACTATCTTTGATTACTGGAAAGTATCATCTGTTGATGCATGGGTGAATGAACATCGTTTTGACGGTGGAAAGCTAATCCCTGAGCAGAAAGAGTTACGTGAACAGTACCAGAAACTTCTTATTCTGGCTAAAAACGATGAGGTACTGAACTCAAAAGGCTTTTACGATCTTATGTGGTATAATAGTGATAATCCGGAATTTGACAGCAGCCGGCAATACGCTTGTCTCAGGTTTTCTGGTTCAGAATGTTATCTTGTGGTTGTTAATTTCTCTGATGAAGAGAAATCTTTGAGGTTGCGGATACCTGAACACGCATTTGAAGTAACCAATATGGGAACCAAGGGTTACTTTAAAGGGAAGGATATTCTGAAAGGAAAAACAAAGGTGCAGTTTCCGTCGGCTGTTGCTGTGAATGGTGGACTGGGAATGAGAATGGATGCAAAAACCGGAGTAATCATTCCTTTGTGCAATACTAATTAATAATGCTGATTATTTACATTCAGTAAGGTTTCTTGAGTCAATAGATTGGGGAAGCATTTATCTAAGCATAAGACATCGTGATTGAATTGTGTGACAGTATTCGTTTATGTTTATTCGGACTTCTGTATTTGTTTTAAAGTTTTAGTCTTTTTGCTTTTACTGTTCCTGATATTATTTTATTTGACGGAAAAACAGAGTGGTGATATTTTGTAGATTCTTTTCTTTTGATGTTTTCTCTTATGGATTGACGTGAAAATTAAAGAATGAAAGTATCAAAAGGTCTGTGTTTGTTGTTTTATAATAATTGTCGAAGCTTACGGATTGAATTGTAATTGACCTTTTACATCAAATAAAATTGTGAAATTTCCAAATCTCTTTGAATTGTTGTACAACATTTTTCCTTTGTGTTACGATTTAAAACATTTGATTAAATTTGTGATAAATCAAACACGGGGATATGGTAAACCGGCAGTTAATAGATCCGAAAAGTATAGTTGTTGTCGGCGGGTCTGATGATATCAGAAAACCCGGCGGTAAGATACTTAAAAATATAGTCGATAATGGCTATAAGGGAAGTTTGTACGTGGTGAATCCCAAAGCTGACAATGTACAGGGGATAAAAACATACAAGACGGTTGATGAGCTTCCGGATGGTGTGGAGTTGGCAGTTCTTGCAATTGCAGCAAAGTATTGTCCCGAAGCAGTCGAAGTACTGGCCCGTAAAAAAAATACTAAAGCATTTATAATTATATCTGCCGGATTCGGAGAGGAGAGCCCGGAAGGTGCAGAATACGAAAGACGCATTGTTGAAATCGTTAATAGTGTTAATGGCAGCCTTATTGGGCCTAATTGTATCGGAGTGGTAACTGTTAATCACAGCAGTGTGTTTACTACTCCGGTTCCACCGTTAGAGCCTGAAGGAGCTGATTTTATCTCCGGTTCAGGGGCAACAGCTGTTTTTATTGTTGAGGCCGGAATGAAAAAAGGCCTTAGGTTTAACAGTATCTTTTCGGTGGGTAACAGTGCCCAGCTTGGTGTTGAAGATGTGCTTGAATATATGGATGAATCCTTTGATCCTGTAAAAAGCTCAAAAGTAAAGTTGCTTTACATTGAAAGTGTCAGAAAGCCGCAAAAACTTTTGAAACATGCTTCGTCACTGATTAAAAAAGGATGCAGAATAGCTGCTGTTAAAGCCGGAAGAACAGAAGCAGGAGGAAGAGCTGCGTCAAGTCATACAGGAGCACTTGCTGGTTCTGACACTGCCGTTGATGCCCTTTTTCGTAAGGCCGGCATAGTACGGTGTTATGGTCGTGAGGAGCTTGCGAATGTAGCTGCCGTTTTTATGACCAAAGAGCTGAAAGGAAAAAATATTGCCATTGTAACCCATGCCGGTGGCCCGGCCGTAATGCTTACCGATACATTGACCGAAGGTGGCCTGAAAGTTCCTGAAATAAAAGGAGAAAAAGCTGACAATCTGCTCGAAAAACTATATCCCGGCTCAAGTGTAACAAATCCTATAGATTTTCTTGCAACAGGAACTGCAGAACAGCTTGGCTATATTATTGATGCATGTGATAATGATTTTGATGATATTGACGGTATTGCTGTAATATTTGGTAGTCCCGGACTTTTTTCGGTTAAAGATGCTTATGAAGTTCTTCACGAAAAAATCAGGACAAGCAAAAAACCGGTATATCCTGTTATGCCTTCGGTTATAAATGCAGGAGAGGAGATGGAGTATTTTATCGGTAAAGGTAATGTCTGTTTCACAGATGAGGTTCAGCTTGGAAATGCACTTGTAAGTGTGGTTAACACACCTGCACCTGCTGATATTAATAGTGGGCTGAAGGATGTGGATGCAGCACGCATAAGAAGTGTTATTGAAAAAAGCAGTGACGGATATCTTAATCCCGATGATGTAAATGAACTGCTTGATGCCGCGGGTATTCCGGTGGTGAAAACAAAGGTTTTTACAGATATTATCGGAATGACAGACTGGGCTGCCGATGCAGGATATCCTGTAGTTATGAAGGTGGTAGGACCGGTACATAAGTCGGATGTGGGCGGAGTTTCACTGGGAATAAATACCGATGAAATGCTTATATCTGAATTTTATCGTATGATGAAAATTGAAGGTGCCGAAGGTGTTCTGTTACAACCAATGCTGAAAGGACGAGAGTTGTTTCTGGGTGCAAAATACGAGCCTGGATTCGGACATATAGTTTTATGCGGACTGGGAGGTATATTTGTTGAAGTAATGAAAGATGTAACTTCAGCACTGGCACCGGTTTCTGAGTCAGAAGCATTGGATATGATAAAAAGACTTAAAGGCTATAAATTATTTGAGGGGGTGAGAGGTGAAAAAGGAATAGACGAAACATCATATGCATCTGTTATTGTAAGATTATCAGAATTATTGAGAAATGCCGAGGAGATTAAGGAGTTGGACATCAATCCTCTTCTTGCCGAACAAGATAAGATTGTTGCAGTTGATGCCCGTATCAGAGTAGAAAAGTGAACATAAGTTAATAGTTTGCTTTTTTGATTTAAAACAGGCATATTTGATGTTATGTTTATTTAGAAAAATTAAAAATTATGGCAAAAACAGGAATATTTTACGGACCCGAAAAGGGAAGTGTTGACAGAGTTGCTCACATGGTAGCCAAAGAGTTCGGAGAGGGAAATGCCGATCTTATTTCAGTAAAAGATAAAGATCCTAAGTTACTTGAGAATTACGATAAAATAATAATAGGTGTATCTACAGTCGGAATGACTAACTGGAATTCTGAGCATATTAGAAATGAATGGGACAGCTTTAGTGCCGGTATCGATAAAGTTAATCTTAAAGGTAAAGATGTGGCAATATTCTGTCTTGGTGATCAGGTGACATATCCTGAGCATTTTGTTGATGCTCTGGGTTGGATGTATGATAAACTGAAACCGCTCGGAGCAAATATTGTTGGTTTTGTTGATCCTGACGATTATGATTTTACAGACTCGGAAGGTCTGCGCAACGGAAAATTTGTCGGCTTACCGGTGGATGAAGATACAGAGCCGGAAAAAACTGAAGAAAGAGTTAAGAACTGGGTAGCAATGCTGAAAAATGATTTCGGATTTTAACTGAGTCATAAAACAGGAACTGCTGAAAAGAACCGGAGGGTGAATTTTGGCGCAAAGGCGCTATGATTAAAAAAAATAGTTATCAGCTATGTAATGTTAATTGTTTTTATGAACCGGTGGCTTTTCGGGGAAACGGACTTTTTAGGCGGTGTCCTTAGTGATTCGTAATGAAAGCAGTATTGCGGTGTAGTTGAAATTACAGATAGCATTGTGCCGTCTGTTACTGATACGGATTAAATATTTTAACCTGATAAAATTGTCTGTGATGGAAATTAAAAATCCTGTAATACCTGTTGATGTGGTTAATGATGTGCTTGAAGAACATCATAATCCTGATCTTGGTGAAGCTACCATCAGGGAGATAGTTTCCATTGTAAATGAGCTTGAAGAGCAAACCGGCAATAAATTTATCAGGATGGAGATGGGAGTTCCGGGTTTACCACCGTCACGGATCGGGATTGAAGCAGAGATTGAAGCACTGAAGAAGGGAGTTGCTGCAAAGTATCCGATGCTTGATGGAATAAAAGAGCTGAAAGAGAATGCAAGCCGGTTTGTAAAAGCTTTTGTTGATATTGATATCTCACCTCAGGGATGTGTCCCGACAGTAGGTTCCATGCAGGGAGCATTTGCAAATTTTATGGTTTGTGGCCACGTAGATAAGAAGAAGGATACCTTCCTGTTTATCGATCCTGGATTTCCGGTTCAGAAACAGCAGCTAATGGTACTCGGGTTCAATTACGAATCATTTGATTTGTATCATTTCAGAGGAGAAAAATTAAGAGAAGAACTTGAGCGACACCTTAAAAACGGAAATATTACCGCAATAATTTATTCCAATCCCAACAATCCTACATGGGTATGCCTTACTGATGAAGAGTTGAAGATAATAGGGGAGCTTGCAAATAAATACGATGTTATAGTGCTTGAGGACCTTGCATATTTTGCAATGGACTTTCGTAAAGATATGTCGAAACCGTTTGAACCGCCTTATCAACCATCGGTTGGCAAATATACCGATAATTACGTACTGCTGATATCCAGTTCGAAAGTGTTCAGTTATGCCGGTCAAAGAATCGGAGTGATGTGTATCTCTGATAAACTTTACGACAGGTATTTTCCTGACCTTTACGACAGATACAAAATTGGAGAGTACGGCAGGGTATTGGTAGGTCGTATCCTTTATGGTTTGTCGTCAGGAGTAGGGCATTCGTCGCAGTATGCACTGTCAGCTATGTACAAAAAAGCTGTTGAAGGTGAATTTAATATCTTAGACGATGTCAGAGAGTATGGGGAAAGAGCCAGAGTGATGAAAAAGATGTTTTTTGATAACGGGTTCCGGCTGGTTTACGATAATGACCTTGGCGAACCTGTTGCCGACGGATTCTATTTTACTCTTGACTATCCCGGAATGACAGGAGGTGAATTGTTGAAAAACCTGCTTTATTTTGGAATAAGTGCAATAAGTCTTCGTATAACCGGAAGTAGTATGGAAGGTATCAGGGCGTGTGTGTCGCAAACGGGGACTGAAAGATTTACCGAATTGGAAGACCGGTTGAAAAGATTCAAAAAATATGCAGATGAATACCTTGCGGTAAAAAATGCATAACGTTACTGACTGATTGGTGCCAGGCGGTCAGCCGTAACAAAAATATTATTGGTATTTTTACATTACTGATGATGATCATATTTGAAAAATGAAATAATATATAACTTGTTTTGCTAATTAAATTATAAAACATGGGAAAAGTCAGAGGTGCTATAGTGGTTGACATTGAACGGTGCAAAGGCTGTGGCCTGTGCGTTGTCGCTTGTCCCACAGATACGATCGTTTTAGCCGACGAAGTCAACGGCAAAGGTTATCATTATGCCAAAATGGGGAATCCCGAGGCATGTACAGGATGCACCAACTGTGCAATGGTATGCCCCGACAGTTGTATCACGGTTTACCGGTTGAAACCGGAGAAAAGTAAATAATTACTGACCTTACGAAATAATTCAAAATATGAGAGAATTAAAATTAATGAAAGGTAATGAGGCCATAGCGGAAGCTGCAGTCCGTTACGGAGTTGACGGGTATTTCGGATATCCCATCACACCACAGTCGGAAGTTATGGAAACCCTCATGGCCATGCGTCCCTGGGAAACTACAGGGATGGTGGTACTTCAGGCCGAAAGTGAAGTGGCATCTATAAACATGCTTTACGGCGGTGCCGGAGCAGGGAAAAGAGTTATGACATCTTCATCCAGTCCGGGTATAAGCTTAATGCAGGAAGGCATAAGCTACATAGCAGGTGCCGAACTGCCATGTGTAATTGTAAACGTGGTCAGGGGAGGACCGGGGCTTGGTACAATTCAGCCGTCGCAGTCCGATTATTTCCAGTCTGTTAAAGGAGGAGGCCACGGCGATTATAAGCTGATAGTTCTTGCTCCATCATCAGTTCAGGAAATGGCCGATTTTGTAGGGCTGGCATTTGAGCTTGCGTTTAAATACCGTAATCCTGCCATGATTCTTTCCGACGGAGTCATTGGTCAGATGATGGAAAAGGTGGAATTTGATGAATACAAACCAAGATGGACCGACGAAGAGGTTGTGAAAAACAACCCTTGGGGTACAATGGGCAAAACGCCTGACAGGGAAAGAAATATAATCACATCACTTCACCTGCAGGCTCATGAGCAGGAAGCTCAGAATATAAAGCTTCAGGCTAAATACAAAGAGATTCAGGAGAAGGAAGTAAGATATGAGGAGTTTATGTGCGAAGATGCTGAATACCTGATGGTTGCATTCGGCTCAGCTGCCCGTATTGCAAAGAAATCGGTTGAAATGGCCCGTGCAAAAGGTATAAAAGCTGGTTTGCTGAGGCCTATCACACTGTTTCCGTTCCCGTTTAAAGAGATAGATGCATTCAGCGACAGGGTAAAAGGTATACTTGTACCAGAACTGAATGCAGGACAGATGGTAGAGGATGTAAAACTTGCCGTAAACGGAAAAGTAAAAGTTGAGCATTACGGACGTATGGGAGGTATGATTTTCTCACCCGATGAGGTTGAGAATGCTCTTGAAGAACTAATAATAGGAGGATAAAAAATGATAGACGTTAAAGATATTATCAAGCCCGAAAATCTGGTATTTAAAAAAAGCAAGCTGCTTCTCGATACTCCAATGCACTACTGTCCGGGCTGTAGCCACGGAGTAGTTCATAACCTTATAGCCGAGGTTATAGAGGAGATGAACATTCAGAGCGAAACAATAGGTGTTGCACCTGTGGGATGTTCGGTTCTTGCATATAACTATATTGATATCGACTGGCATGAAGCAGCTCACGGAAGGGCTCCGGCTGTTGCTACCGGACTAAAGCGTCTGCTTCCCGATAAGTTTGTTTTCACATATCAGGGCGACGGAGACCTTGCTGCTATAGGTACGGCTGAAACAATTCATGCATGTAACCGTGGTGAAAATATAACAGTTATTTTTATCAATAACGGTATTTACGGAATGACAGGAGGTCAGATGGCGCCCACGACACTTGAAGGTATGGTTGCATCAACCTGTCCCGACGGCCGTGAACACTCACGCGACGGATATCCTATAAAGATATCAGACCTGGTTGCACAGCTTCCCGGAACATGTTATGTCACACGCCAGGCTGTGCATACTCCCGGTGCAGTAAGAAAAGCCAAGAAAGCCATTCGTAAGGCATTCGAGAACCAGAAGCTGAAAAAAGGACTTTCACTGGTTGAGGTGGTATCCACATGTAATTCGGGATGGAAAATGTCACCGGTTGCAGCAAATGACTGGATGGCAGAGAATATGTTTCCGTTCTATCCTCTGGGCGACCTGAAGGATGAGTAGTTATCTGTTTTTTTCGTTTAGTTAAACAAACAGACATTTAAACATTAAAAGAATGAAAGAAGAAATAATTATAGCAGGATTCGGCGGACAGGGTGTGTTGTCAATGGGTAAAATACTTGCATACTCAGGAGTAATGCAGGGAATGGAGGTTTCATGGATGCCATCGTACGGGCCTGAAATGAGAGGCGGTACAGCTAATGTAATCGTTATTTTAAGCGATGAATCAATCAGTTCGCCTATTGTTCATGAATTTGATACGGCTATTATACTTAATCAGCAGTCGCTCGATAAATTCGAAAAAGCAGTTAAGCCGGGTGGCCTGCTGATTTATGACGGAAACGGTATAACCCATCATCCTACCCGAAAGGATATAAACATATATCGTGTGGATGCAACTGCCGAAGCTGTAAAAATGAAATCGGTAAAAACATTCAATATGATAGTGCTGGGAGCATATCTGAAGCTTAAAGGTGTTGTTGAAATGGAGAATGTTCTTAAAGGACTTAAAAAATCTCTGCCCGAACGGCATCACCATCTTATTCCTATGAATGAAAAGGCAATTCTAAGAGGAGGAGAGATAATTCAGGAGATATCGGTTGTTGAGTGAAAAGGAATAACGTGAAAGGTAGAAGCTGATTCCTTTTTGGTGATTATATGCTGATGGAGGAGATACTAAAGCGGTGTCATGAAATGCGGGTATGAAAATCTCGTTGTTCGTGATTTGGAGTACATGATAAGAAAGAACAGGCTCTAGTTTTTTTTAAGGTAGGTAAGGATATTGCGGAAAAGAAATTAGGGGTTGAAAGACCAGGGTACTGTTCTTCATGACTATGAGTTTAGCCGCATATAATTATCTGGAATATTCTAACTTGTATAACAGAATAGTTGAAATCAAGAACGGGAGTTGTAGTATTTTCAATAAAAATTTTCCATTACCCCGCAGCATAAGTTTTATACCGAATGGGAGCCGCAGAGAGTAATGATTGAGGAATTGTCGATGAAGCTGATTATATTGTGTTTTTAAAGAGGAGACAGAGCTATGACAAAAGATATGAAACTGCGGATAAAGGTGAAGGCAGAGCCGGAAGATATTTATGCTGCTCTTACCAATCCTTTTGCTATTGAACTGTGGACCGATAGTCCTGCTGTTATGTCTACAGAGCCGGGAAGTGAATTTGAACTGTGGGAGGGTGCTATTGCAGGCCGTAATATTGAATTTGAAGAGAATTTTAAAATAGTTCAGGAGTGGTACTTCGGTGATCGCCCTGAGCAGTCAATTGTTACAATCAAGCTTTTCAAACAGGGGGGTAAGACTCAGATTGAGGTTACCCAGACCAATATCCCTGAAGAAGACTACGAAGATATTAAAGAAGGCTGGGAGGAGAGCTATCTTGGAGCTATAAAAGAGTTTGTGGAGGTAGACTGATATCAGAAATCTATGAATACACTGGGGAATATAATCTGGCTGCTGTTTGGAGGGGTTTTTATTGCAGTTGAGTACGTTGTTTCAAGTCTTATTTTGATCTTTACAATTATTGGTATTCCTTTCGGAATACAGACGTTGAAGCTGGCATTTGTGGCATTGTGGCCATTCGGCAAGGAAATAGTATCCACAAAAGGAAGCAGTGGTTGTTTGTCTACTTTTATGAATCTGTTATGGATAATTACAGGTGGTATATGGATTAGTTTATCTCATCTTATTTTTGGTGTTTTGTTCAGCATTACCATAATCGGAATACCTTTTGGCAAGCAGCATTTTAAACTTGCCGGACTTGCTCTTACTCCTTTCGGGAAGGAGGTTGTTATAGTAGATTAAGAATCAGCAATAACCAAAGAAGGCAGCCATATGGCTGCCTTCTTTGGTTATAAACACTATTGGGGGATGTTTGTTAATTCACCTTTTATGCGTAGAATTAACAAGTTTAGCCTTGGTTTAGATTCCGCTGGCACCATAGTTTGGAAGAACACGGGCGCTCGGGTCGTCAACATCACAGTTCTCCCATGTTTTATTAGGCATCCAGAAGTCTTTTATTACTTCGCTTCTGCCGGGGTAGTACTGCTCGAAGATCTCGCGGTATAACAGCGATTCTTTTGTGAATGGTGTAGCGTGAGTGTATTTCTTTCTCAATGTTTCAAATTCTTCGTCCGAATAAGTCTGTTCTGCATATTCTTTCAGGTAATCAACAACGCTGTGGCCTACAGCATCGGAGAAAGCAGCTTTTTCACGGTAAAGAATATCTTGAGGCAGGTAGTCGCCTTCGAAAGCCTTTCGGAGCAGATATTTTCCTATTCCAGTGAAGTTCATCTTTTTCTCGGGTTTTATGCTCATAACATAATTCACAAAATCGAGATCCCCGAATGGAACACGGGCTTCAAGACCGTGACATGATATTGTACGGTCGGCACGAAGCACATCATACATATATATTTCGCGTATACGTTTCTCGGCTTCTTTCTGAAACTCTTCGGGAGTAGGGGCAAAATCGGTGTACTTGTATCCGAATATCTCGTCGCTAATCTCTCCTGTCATCAGAACCTTGATGTCAGTGTTTTCGGCTATATATTTACTTACTAAATACATACCCATCGAGGCCCTGATAGTTGTGATATCAAAAGTTTCAGTTGTATATATCAGATGACTTAAAGTGTCGAATATGTCCTGTTTTGTGAATAATACCTCGGTATGGTCAGTGCCAAGGTAATCAGCAACCTGACGTGCATATTTGGTGTCAATCGGGCCGTCTTCAATTCCTACGGCAAATGTTTTTATCGGTTCGTCTATCAGACGTGCACCTATTGCACAAACAATACTTGAGTCCAGGCCGCCACTCAAAAGGAAACCTACCGGTACATCCGACTGAAGCCGTTTCTCAATTCCTTTGGTAAGTTTTTCGTTTATATTTTTGAATATTTCATCAAGATCGTGATCTACAAATTTTTCAACTTTTGATATATCGTGATAGCAATGGAATTCTCCGTCGTAGTAATGTCCCGGAGGAAAAGGCTTAACTTCGTCACATATCTCGTGCAAAGACTTCATTTCACTGGCAAAAGCTATTTCACCGGTTGCTTTGGAATATCCGTAAAACAGAGGACGTATTCCGATAGGATCGCGGGCGGCAAAATATTTCTTTTCTACCGAGTCGTAAATTACAAATACATATTCAGCATCAAGTGCTTTGGCTGTTTCTTCTATTCCTTTGTCAAGGAAAAGGGGTATTATAACTTCACTGTCGCTATGTGACCTGAATTCGTATTTGTCTTCATACTGAGCCCTTAATTCGTTATAATTATATACTTCACCATTACAAACTAAATTTATATTCTTATAAACGATTGGCTGGTTACCTTTGGGAGAAAGGTCCATAATGCTTAAACGATGAAATCCCATCCATCCCTCATCTCCGAAATCTCTTATAATTGAGCTGTCAGGACCACGATATTTTATTTTAGTGAACTCGTGGGCTATAGACAACCGCTCCTTCTTGTCGCTTCCCGTGTAAACTGTAAAACCACACATGTTAATCTAATTTTATTTTGTAAATGGTGTTGAATTAATAATTATTTCCTTGCAAAAATATCAAATCAAAAGTAAAAACCAAAAAATAATTATAAAAAATAATAAAAACGGCGTAGAAATAAAAAAAATGAAAGTAGTGTGTGGGTGTTTTAATGAATACTGCATAGAACAATTAACATGTTATAAATAGGGGATGGTTATCAGTTTATGATGACAATACAGATAGATTATCAGGTTGTTTGTCCTTTTTCGTTGTTTATACTTTGTTACAAATGCCATTAAGGATGAGAAAATATATTCCTTATTGACAAAAAAAGGCTTCGTTTTATACGAAGCCTTTTTTTGTAAGATTATTATGTGTTATTCGCGTATCTTAACCTCTCCAATTTCCCATGTGCTTGCAGCACTGTCACTGCTCAGATATTTGAAAGCAATATAAACACTACTGTTTCCTAAATAGGCTGAAAGGTCAATGTCGCCTGAATCAATGAAGGTCCAGTCATTTCCGGGTGGAATATTCGGAATCGTAAGTTGTGTCCATGTTCCGCTTTCGGTTGGTAATGATGTACCGTCGAAGTCAGTTGATATCCATAGTGTAATATCACTTTCTGTGGTTTTGTAGTTCCAGGCATGCCTGAATGTAAGGATAGCGCTGGTTATTGACGAAAGGTCAATGGCCGGAGAGATAAGCCAGTCTTCATTGGCATGTGCGCCACTGTTGTATCCTGAACCTTTCATACATCCGTTATCATAGCTTGACCATGACCACTCTTCGGCTCCTGTAACATTGAATGCAGTAAACGAACCTATATCGGAATTAAATCCTTCGAAGAAGAATGCAGGATTAACACCTGTTCCGTCGAGCCAGTAACCAGAAGTCTCCTTAACGCCGGGAACTCCGTAATAAGATGTAAGTATACCATAAACCATAACCTCTTTTTTCTGGTTATCAGGATTGTCAACAAGATTCAGAGCATCACGGATTTCACCTGCGGGGAGTTGTACCGGCATACAGTATTCGAGTCGTGTTTCGTCAGGAGAGTCGGCAATTATAATATTTGTATTCGACTGAAAATCGCCTTCCAGGTTAGAATCATCTTCCCAGCTTATGCCATCAACAGTACCTACAATGTAACCTTTTACCCATCCTTCACCGCTATTTACGGCCTGAGCCTTCACTACATTGTACGGATTGTCTTTAGAGCCGTCGCCTATTGGTGTCACATAGCCGTCGTCGCAACGTTCATTAGTGAAAACTACATCATCCAGGTTTCTGATATAAATCTGTCTGTCGTGGGTAAATTCAGTATAGTAATAAGAGAAAATACCGACAAGAGTACCGTTAAGCTCAGGAAGCAAATCCTGAGCAAAGCTGGCGTAGCTGCTTGTTCTGACTATTATTGTAGTATCACAATCGGTTAAAAGCCGGTTTCCGCTGTAGCTTCCGTCGGCCCATGTCATACCAATCTGATCGGAACGGAACTGTACGTTCTCGAATTTCACCAGCATTCCCTCCATGTCATCAGTAAGTGAACGTATGGTAACAACTTTTGGAGCGGGTTCACCTTTAAAACCTTTATTGAAGATGTAATTGGGGATATCAAAAGACGGTATTCCTCCGAATTTAATTATTCCAAGATCATCTTCGTAATACGAGCCCAGCTGTTTTACTCCGGCATAGCCGCTTAGATAAAGGCCGTTAAGGGAGATAATAATTGAATCGCCCGGGCTGTACAGGTCTGAAAGTCCGGTTGAGTTTATTTTTACAGTAAGACCTGCTGTAGCATCCTGAATATTTATCTGCTTATAAAAGTTGCCTGAAGCATCATTAGCAGTAACCACGCCTGAAATATATTCGTCAGCATCAAGATACACACTATCGGCAACTGAAAGATCAAGTCTGTCTTTCAGGCTTCTGATAGAAATTATGTTGTAGTGTTCTTCCGGTTTAACCGGTGGTTTTATTGTGTCGTCACAGGAGGTGGCGCTGAATATCAGGATCAGAATATTTATGTATAAAATAATTCTTTTCATATTGTTGTTATTTGTCAAGTTCATAAAGAATAGTTATGGTACTGCCTACTAATTTGCATACACTCTGAAGTTATCAACTCTGTACTTGGTGGTCAGTCCATCATTACCACTTCCGTTGTAACGGAATGCAATGTAAACTGAAGAACCATTATAGGCAGAAAGATCAATCTCACCTGAGCTTATGTAACCTCCGGTCTGATCGTATGTGGGATCGCCTTCGGTAGCAATTCTTGCTTCAAGTTTTGTCCATGTTGCAGTCCATGGCTCACCGTTGCCGTTGTAATCGGTCGATATCAATACATCAAGAATATCACCTTTCCAATATTTATAACCAGTGAGGAAATCCATGATATAGTTGTCATATCCTGAGAGTTCGATAGCCGGTGTTACCATCCATGCAATATTTGAATCATCGCCTGAATTATATGCAGATATTTCTGCTGTTGTTCCATCGTATCCGTCTCCGTACCAGTTTTTGCTTCCTGTTTCGGCAACTGCAAGCCAACCCGGGATGTCAAAATCACCATATCTTCCTAGGTTGTTGAAGTTTTCAAAAATAAGAACGTCTCCATCCACACCACCTCCGTCTTCACAGCGTGTATAGTTCATGTTTACATCTCTAAGGTGACGAATCAATAACTGTTTTGTGTCACGATAAACAGAAACAACACCAATAATAGATCCGTTTCCGGTTGGCAGTAACGAATCGGCAAAGTATGCATATCCGCTTGTACGTACAATAGTGGTGTTTCCTCCGCAATCAACCAAAGGACGGTTCATTGCCTGAAGGTTTTCTGCATCAGCATAGGTTCTTCCGATTAGAGTTTTAATAAACTCCACATGTTCAAGTTTAACAAGCTGTCCCTGATAATCTCCTGCATTCAGCTCTTCTATGCTCATTACTTTTGGATGAGTTTCCAGATTAATGGCATACTTTTTCGATTTGTCATCGGCATTAAATCCTGACAGTCGTTTGTTTCCTGAAAGGTCTGTGTATGGAACACCTCCCAGTTGTAACAGCCCGTTGTAATCGTCAAGATATAACCCTTTACAATTTATAACAACCGAATCACCCTGCAAAAGACCTTTGCTTGTATCAAGCAGAATAAACAGCCCCGACGAAGTGTCCTGTATTACAACTTCTTTATACAGGTTTCCTTGTGCATCGTCCATTACTATGGTTCCGGCAATCGAAATGTTGTCTGTAATCTGCATCATTTCACCTCCGTACATTTCATGTATCTCTGAGATAGGAACGATGGTTCCGGGGGTGAAAGGCGGAAGATCGGGTGGTGTATCATTTTTATCAACACACCCTGTCATTACCGTAATAAAGGCAACAACTGTGATTAACTTTATATATATATTATATGTCTTTTTCATAATGTTACTTTTTACGGTTAGAAGCTTACGCTCAGGTTAACAAAATAATTGAATCCGTATGCATAATAATATTTAGGTTGATGCAAATCCTGACGCAGAGGATTGAATCTTAATTGTTCATAACCGCCTGTTACAAAGTCAGTGTTATTGGTTATATTACTGAAATTACCACTTAAAGAGATGTAAGTGCCGTGAATTCTCCAGCTTTTACCAATGAAAGCATCAAGAATAAAAGCTCCGTCCTGTTTCTGTGGTTCAGACCAGTAAAGGTAAGTAGAACGTGGTACAGGATTAAAATCAATATATATGTCGTCGAAATAGCTACCGTTTACACCTACCCACCAGTATTTCGGAGAGTTGTATTTCAGACCTAAAGAAACAGCAGTAAGCGGAGTTCCCGGCAGACGGAAGTTGTACGCATACACTTCACCGGTTTCAAGAACTTGCTGGTTGTTATCCTGGGTAATTATTACTTTAGGGTCTGACTTATAAAGATACCTTCCTATTCCTGCAGCCATGTTGGCCGAAATTGTAGCTGTAAGTTTGTAACTGGCTCCAATTTCAAATCCTTTGTATTCCTTGTCGATACCAGTCATCGAATAGTTTACGAAAGTATTCAGATCTTCATGGTAGAAGTTCATATTGTGAACCTGGTCATTCAACCGTGTGTAATATCCGGTTACCCTGGCAGTGAGAGATGGTGAACGATAGTTATAACTCAGGTCAGCAGAGTAATAGGTTTCATCTGTAAGTCCGGGAACAACATCATTACGGGTACGCGGCGAAACAAAAGAGTTTCGGAATAGGGGAGGCCTTGTACCATACGACAGGTTTGTATTAATGATATGTCGTCCGGTTATTCTGTATTCACCACCGGCTTTTATACCGAAAGTAGTGAATTCCTGTTTTTCTGAGTCTCCATAGGAATTATCAGGGAACAGACCTTTGCGAAACATTCCCTGACGCCAGAATACGGTATATTTTATGTTACCGCCAAAATATAGACTGAACTTGTCGGCATCGTATTTACCTATGGCCCACAGGTCACCGTTGCGTATCCATGATCTGTAGTAATGACCGAATTTATCACCTTCATAAACCACATTATTAGGGTTATTCAGGTCATTTTGTATAACATCGGTATTGCCCGGAAAATCTCTGTCTGCAAATTTGTCAATATCAAACCAGTAATCACCACCAAGCAGGTCATCCACTTCATTAAAGCTTTCTCCTCTGTAAATGTCCACATTCAGACCGGCATTTATTTGATATCCACTGTTAAAATCGTGCTCGAAATTTGAGTTAAACTGGAACTGTGAAATGTCGTTTCTTCGATCTTCCACTATGTATTTTGAACGATTGCCTGTAACATTATTGCCCTCGATTCCATAAGCATCCTCAACTGTATATAGGTTTTTACTGTTTGTGTAGTAAAAATGATCCCAGTTGATGTGGCTATAAGAAGGATCGGTTTGCCAAAGTTCGGTAATTCTCTCTTTGTCGGCCGGATCGGTATAATAACTGGGCAGATATCGATAATAATCGGGACGAGGATCTGCCACATCCTGCCAGTTTAGAGCAGTGTAACCTGATTTACCGAACCAGTATCCAACTGTACTTTTCAGTGTAGTGTTTTCTGAAATATTCCAGAGGTGGTTCAGGGTAAATAACGGTTTGTTACTGCTACGCACTCTTGAGTTTCTTTTCTCTCCGCCCTGATATCCCCAGTACGGATTGTAGTAATTATCGTCAAGAATATCGTACACTTCCTGTACACTGGCACCTCCAACACCTCTCTCGTAGATGGCGTCCAGAAATGTAAAATTCAGAGAGTGTTTGTTGCCGAATTTCTTTTCAATTGATGCAAAGAAACTGTTGGCATCATAAAAAGTGGCTTCTACATATCCTTCGTCGCTCCAGCGCCTTGAATAAGAGAATGTAAATGCCCAGTTGTTTTTTAATAAACCGGTTGAATATGTCATCATCAAACGGTTTCGGTAAGTACGGTTCGAGTTGGAGTAAACCACTTTTGTTCCCGGTCGGTATTCCGAAGCACGGGTAATAATATTAGTAACACCTCCCAGTGGTTCATAGATTTCTCCCTGAGGAGAAGGATCAGTTGTAATAACGGTGTTTCTCATAACATCGTTTAAGCCGCCCCAGTTTGACCAATAAGGCCTGCCCGATTCTTCTTCATTGGCAATGAACCCATTCAGAACAACTTTTGACAGATCTGAATCGTATCCCCTTATACGGAATCTGGCCGTACCGAAAGTGTAAGCAGCAGTGGAAACAAAAACATCTTTTGATGAGTTGAGCAGTCCGTGAATAGACTGTGATTCCAATGCGTTTTCACTTCCCGATTCAGTAAATGAGATAGTAGGGATGTCTTGCTGAAAATGAGACAACATTGACAGTGTAATGTCGCTCATTGTTTTCTTTTCACCCGGTTTAAGTTCTACATCCCTGGTAACAGTTGTATAACCGGGCAATTCAAAAATAATAGTGTATTTCTCTCCTCCCGTCAGCTCGAGAGTGTACTGCCCTTTTTCATCAGTAAGGGTCTTGAAATTTGTGTTTTCCGCCTGTATAGTTACATCCGGCAGTCCGTTACCTGTATCGAGGTCTTTAACGATTCCCGATATTGAGGCATTCTGTGCATTTATCCAAATTGTAAATGACAGATAAAAGAATAGAATTTTTACTTTCAACATAGTTTGTTAAGGTTAATTAAAACTAAGTAAAACAGGGGTAAGGTTATTTGAAAAAGGAAGTTGCTAAAGTAATAAAAAAAAGTTGTTTTTTAACAAAATTTAGTAATTTAACAACCTCAAATAAACAATCTGAAACAATGAAAATAAAACTGATTTTTTTACTACTAATTGTAAGTTTTTCGCCGCTAAAAAAGTTAAATTCTCAGAACTATAAAGCGGGAGCAATTGCATTTTACAATCTTGAGAATCTATTTGACACAATTGACAGTCCGAATGTGCGTGATACGGAATTTACTCCGGCCGGTAGAAAGAAGTGGACCGGAGATAAGTACTGGGAAAAGATTCATCATATGGCAACTGTTATATCTAAAATAGGTTCGAAAGAAGGGCTTCCTGGTCCTGCAGTAATAGGAGTGAGTGAGATTGAGAACCGAGGTGTATTAGAGGATCTTGTAAACGATGAGGCTTTAAAGGAGCAGAATTACCAGATCGTTCATTATGACTCACCCGATAAGCGTGGCATTGATGTGGCTCTGCTGTATCAGCCCAGGTATTTTAAGGTAACTAATAGCCGGGCCGTTCCATTATTAATAAAAGGAGATGACGGGAAGCGTTTGTATACACGGGATCAGCTTGTGGTTACAGGTTTCTTCGATGGTGAGGAGATGCATTTTATTGTAAACCACTGGCCTTCGAGAAGGGGAGGAGAAGCAAGGAGCCGTCATTTACGTGATGCTGCTGCGCAACTGACCCGTTCTCTTGTTGATTCAATTCTTAATATTGACAGTAAGGCCAAGATTGCAGTTATGGGTGATTTGAACGATGATCCGATAAATGAAAGTCTGATGGTTTACCTCAGGGCTGTCGGGGATAAGAAGAAACTGAAAGAGGGAGATATGTATAATCCTATGTATAAGATGTATAAAAAAGGTATTGGTTCACTTGCTTACCGTGACAACTGGAACCTTTTTGACCAGATAATTATTTCACAGGCATTCCTGGGGAATGACTATTCTACATACAAGTTTCGCGTTGCTCATGTTTTTAATGATAAAATGCTGATTAACAAAACCGGTAGGTATAAAGGTTATCCGCACAGAACTTATGTGGGGGATACTTATAAGGCAGGATACAGCGATCACCTTCCCGTATATATAATAATATTAAAGGAAGTGAAGTAGAAATTTTACGATGTTGTGAACTTTTACTTTTAGATGGTGTGAAGTTCTGCAGACATCGCCGGTAAGCAATATATAATTACCGGATGGCAGATTATGAAACTTCAATGCGGATTCAGAACTCAATGGTTCGGAATCCGCATTTTTATTACAATTAAATATGATGGCAGTAAATTAGAAATGTAAGGTGGAAATGGTGTGTTTAAAGTTCAAAAAAGGGCTGTTAAAATTGTAAAACAATTAAAATAGCCCTTTGGGTCAGTAAGTTTATATGTTTTGTCTGCTGCTAAAGTTGCGAATCATTTAATCAGACTGTTTTGTGGAATCCTGATTCTTCAGTTCTCCGGTTTAGGGTATGAATAATTAATCCGATGGAGGGTTGGGGTTTGTGATGATGTCGTTTTCTAATGACTGTTTTGAGTTTGTTACTGTTATTAAGTTTAAATAAAACTGGATATGTAAACAGATGCAGAGTATTTCACCTGGGAATGGTCCAAAAAGTATAACACGAAATCATTGCGAGAATTCACCCCAGATTTTTAAGGCATAATGAGGATATGACGAAACATTCTCGTCACTGCGATGAGCGCTAGCGAAGAAGCAGTCTCCCTTTTACCGGGGATTGCTTCACCCCATAATGGGGTTCGCAATGACGCACAAGTCTAGTTGCCAGTCAGTATCTTAAGCAATTCCGTCATTGGTAGATTTCAGCCCAAATTTTTGAGGCATAATGAGGAAATGACGAAACATTCTCGTCACTGCGATGAGCGTGAGCGAAGAATCCTGCCTGAATGGAAATAAAAAAGGCAACTCATTTGAGTTGCCTTTTTTATTAGTTGTTAGTATTTATTACTGAACGATAGACTTGAAAGTAGGATCTTCGAAATACTTGGCAAATACTACATCAGTAGCAGCAAGTTTCTTGTATTTAGCGTCAAGTTCAGTTGATTTGCGTAATGCTTCAAACATCATATCAGAGTCACCAGTTTTGGCTCCAACGATAGCTTTCAGGTAATACTTAAGACCAGTTTCTTTAGTAATGGCATTAAGTGTTGATAATGCTGCATCATATTGCTTAGCAAGAATTTTAGCCAAGGCTGCATTGCAGTTAGCTGAATTTCCGAAATAGCGGATAGCAGCATCATAATCTCCTTTGTGTATAGCTACAATTCCAAGGTTGTTGTCAAGAGCATCGCCTGCACCTGCTGCATTTCCGAAATACTCTTCAGCTTTATCCATATCTCCTTCGCGAAGTGCAATAACACCAAGGTTGTTGTTTATTTCAGGTACACCTGATTTTAGAGAATTTGCTTTTTCAAAAGCAGCTTTAGCACCTTCCAGGTCTCCTTTTTCGTAAAGAACAACACCTACATTATTTTCAGCTCTCCAGCACTTGGGATATTTGTTGGCTGCAGCTTTGTAAATAGAAAGCTGATCGTCAAGATTGTCAGTTAAAGTTGCTGCGTAAAGAAGCTCTTCAAGGTCGAGTTCTGAAGGATTAGAAAGAGCAAGCTTACTGAGTTCTTCGTCTGATTTTCCAATTACATCAACATTTACAGCAAATTTAGAACGACGAAGTTTAGGAAGAATCTCTTCAGCAAGTACTTTAAATGTAGCTGACATATTCTTAATCTCACGCTCACGTACTTCAGGATCGCTGTACATTGAAAGAACACGAAGGATAAGTTCTTTGTCCTGGATGTTTGATTTTTCCATAAGCTCCTTAAATCCTTCCCAGTCTTCAGGAGTACTCTTTACGTTGTAGAAATTCTCGTCTTTAGCTTCTTCAACTTCAGCTTTCTTAAGTTGTTTGGCAAGATATTTCTGTGTGTTTTTTTCACGTTCGGCAGCAAGGTCGGTGTTAAGCTCCATCGGGCCGTCAGGAGAAGCATAAGCAGAGATCTTTACACCCTTGAATTCTTTATTTTCAGCAGCCTTAACCTCTTTAATGTATTCGTTCAGTTGTTTAACCTCATCTTTTGTAAGTTCTGAACCTCTAAGATTAGCTCTTTGAATAATGAAAAAGATCTGAGCAGCTTTTTGTTCAGGAATTATACGTTGAAAGTGATCTTTTCCGATAACTGTTTTAGCAGCCTTGTCAGCAACCAGAGCAGGAGTAGATTCCACACCGTCAGCAATCTTTTTAGGATCAAATTCCATAGTCTGATCACCTTTACTAGCTTTAACTCTTACAACAAGATCAGAAACTCTCATGTTTTCATTGTAAGGAACAGATCCTGTATAAGTGAAGCTTCCTCCGTTAGTGTATGAAATAACTTTAGCATTTCCGTCTACTGATTCACCTTGAAGGGTGTAAGGATCGAAAGCTGTTTCACCACCATCGTAAACCAATACCGGTGTTGCTTCAATTGTAACTTTTTTATCGAAGTACTTTTCAGGAATCTGAACTTTTACAGTAACATCAACTTTGCCTCCATGCATTTCCAACACTTCGGGGGTTACTGTATAATTGACTTCTTCAGCTTTCTTTTTCATTTTGTCTAAACCGGAGCAGCTGGCAAGTACGATGGCAAGCGCAACGGTAGCAATGAGATTGATTCTTGTTTTTTTCATAATGTTTATCCAATTATTGTTTTTGAACTAATCTTAATTATTTTACAAATTTAATAATGTTTTGAAAAAATAAAAATATGTTTTAATTATTACAAAGATAGATATTCTGCGGTATATAAAAAATCATTTTATCCTTTCAAATCAATATTTTTAACAATTTAATGAAATTATTGTTTATTTCCAATCATATTCCTGTAAGTTATACCTTTAGGATACTCTTCTGCTATTAAATCGAGCAAACTGCGGTAAACCTGTTTGTTGTTTTCAAAATCCAGGTCTTCTACGTTGATTATTAGTATCTTCATGTCGGGATGTTCTTTGAAAAACCTGAAGTAGCCATCCTGTAATCCTTTAAGATATTCTGCGTCAATCTCTCTTTCGTAATCCCGGCCGCGTTTTGCAATGAATTTTAGTAAGGTATCTACCGGTCGGTGTATGTAGACATAAAGATCGGGAACCGGCACCATTTCATATATTATATCAAACAACTGACGATAAAGGCGGAATTCGTCACCCGATAAAGTCTCTTTTGCGAATATCAGGGATTTCAGGAAATGATAATCCGCTATGGTAAGAGAATGAAAAAGGTCTTTGTCCTGTATTTCATCCTTTAATTGTTTGTAACGTGCTGCAAGAAAAGACAGTTCGACAGGGAAAGCGTATCTTTCCCTGTCGTGATAAAACTTTGGAAGAAAAGGGTTATCTTCAAACGTTTCAAGTATTAAGCGTGCATTAAAATCGTCGGCAACCATGCGTGCCAAAGTGGTTTTTCCTGCACCTATATTTCCCTCAATAACAATGAATTCTTTTTCCTCGAACATAGAAATCCTGTGTTTTAATATTTGGGTTTTATGCCGAGTTCATAAAATGCAAAAGAGTACAGGTCAGCCCACTCTTCAATTGATTTTTCCATTGATTTACCTGCACCGTGTCCGGCATCGGTTTCTATTCGTATAAGTACCGGATGTTTACCTTTGTAGGTGTGTTGCAGTGTTGCTATGTACTTGAACGAATGAGCAGGAACAACTCTGTCGTCATGATCGGCAGTGGTAACCATAACCGAAGGGTATTCCACATCGGGCTTTATGTTGTGCAAGGGTGAGTAACTATACAGATATTTGAACATATCCTCACTGTCGGAACTTGTTCCGTAATCGGCAGCCCAGTACCTGCCAATGGTGAAATTCTGGTATCGCAGCATGTCCATAACTCCAACAGCCGGAAGTGCAACTCTGAAAAGATCGGGTCTTTGGTTTACTACGGCTCCGATCAGAAGGCCCCCGTTTGATCCGCCCTGAATAACCAATTTGTCGGGGTTTGTATAATTGTTACTGATTAAATATTTGGCTGCGTATATGAAATCGTCAAAAACGTTTTGCTTGTTCATCTTTGTACCGGATCTGTGCCATATTTCACCATATTCGCCTCCGCCCCGGAGATTTGCTACTGCAAATACACCTCCGTTTTCAAGCCATACAAGTCTTCTTACATCAAACCTAGGTGTAAGACTGATGTTGAAGCCTCCGTATCCGTACAGCCATGTAGGGTTGTTTCCGTTTAATTCCAGGCCTTTCTTATGAACTATAAACATCGGAATGCGGGTTCCGTCTTTGCTTTTGTAAAAAACCTGTTTGGTTTCATAATCATCAATACTGAAGTCTATGTTTGTTTTGTAATAAAGCTTCGATATGTTTTTATCCGGATTATACCTGTATATGACATTAGGATATGTGTATGATGAAAAAGTGTAGAAAGTAACAGTGTCGTTTTTTTCTCCGCTGAAACCATATACGGTTCCGGGTCCGGGCAGTTTTACATCGTGAAGAAACTTACCGTTATCATCAAAGACAAGTATTTGTGAATGGGCATCCTTCTGATAGTTGGCGATAAGTTTATTGTTAATTACAGAAACATTCATAAGGACATCTGTGTCTGATTCAGGAATAACATCATTCCAGTTGTCATAGTTCCGGGTATTAATATCAACACTGACAAGTCTGTATTTAGGTGCTTTGTTGTTTGTTAGTATCAGGAATTTACCTTTACGATGATCGATAACGTTGTAATCATTGTCAAAGTTCTCTATGATTTTCACCAATGGTGCATTCTTTACTCCCAGTCGTTTATAGTATAGAGCATTGCCACTGGTAGATTTTGTGGCATATATAATCAGGAACTGATTGTCGTCGGTTACCTGTGCGCTAAAACCCCATTCGGGATGTTTCTTGTCTTCGTAAATTAATTCATCTTCGGATTGTGGTGTACCTGTCTTGTGATAATAAATTTTGGCATTCAGATTTGCTGCTTTCAGTTCATCGCCTTTTGCCGGTTCCGGATATCTGGTGTAAAAAAAGCCGTCTTTGTACCACGAGATTTCCGAAAATTTTATCCATTTAAGATGATCGTCAAGATCTGTTTTTGTTTCGATGTTACGTATGTAAAATTCTCTCCAGTCGGAACCTCCGCGGGAAATACCATAGCCCAGATACTTGCCGTCGTCGGATACGGCAAAAGCATTAACGGCTACAGTTCCGTCTTTAGAAAGCTTATTTGGGTCGAGGATAATTTCAGGTTCACTGTTAAGTGTCTTCATCATATAGAACACACTTTGGTTTTGCAAACCGTTATTTTTAGTATAAAAGTATAATCCTCCGTCTTTCCATGGTGCTGATCTTCTTTCGTAATTCCATATTTGTTTCAGACGTTTCTCTATTTTTTTACGAAACAGGATTTTTTTCAGGTAGTTTTCGGTTACTTTATTTTCTTCTGTCACCCACTTTTTAGTCTCTTCGGAGTTGTCGTCTTCGAGCCATCTGTATGGATCGGCAACTTTATGTCCGAAATAGGTGTCAATTGTATCCACTCTTTTGGCTTCCGGATATTTCAGCGGTTTGTTATTGTTGCAGCCGCTTAAAAACAGGATTAATGCTGAAAAGATTGTTAAAAGGGATATGTTTTTCATAATCTTGTTTTTATGGAGTTAAAATAATCTGTTTTCTTTTTTCAATTGTTTTTCCCGAAATTTTCCTACGGCATATCCGCCGGTAACTCCTATAACCCATCCAAGAGTTCCGTAACCTATCATATTTTTATTTTCGAAAAAGTAGCTGAGTAATATAGCAAAACTAAACCCGAGCAGCATCCCCGTTAATACGGAAACAGATAGTATTCTTCCTTTGGGTACTGTATAATGATCGTGATTAAGGTGCATAAAGGCACTGGTGACAAAAGCCTCGAATTTTTCACGGTATGCTGACGGGCCTCTCAGGATTTTAACCACGTCGTTTACATATGATAAACTTTGGTCGTGAAGTTCAGCACATTCGGAACATGTTGCCGAACGTTCGTTTAAGGCACCGACAAGACGAGGCAGTACCGATAAATTTACAGCACGTATCTCTGCTCTGGGAATGCCTTCCAGTTGTTTGTTTATTTTATCTGTAGCTTCCTGTTTCGTCATAATGTAATACGGAATTTATTTTTATGAAAATAGTATTTTCATAGGAATAATACAAAAAAGGACTGCCCGGTTTTGGACAGTCCTGATTCAATATTTCTGACAATCATTATTTGTTGTTGTCTTTTTTTCTTTCCGGACGGGGAAGCAATACTTTTCTGGAAAGTTTTAACTTACCTGTACGTTGATCGATATCAATAAGTTTTACTTCTATTTCTTCTCCTTCTTTCAGAACGTCTTCCACTTTTTCGAGACGGCGCCATTCTATTTCAGATATGTGCAGCAGCCCGTCTTTTCCCGGTAATATTTCAATAAATGCTCCGAAAGGAACTATGGATTTAACTTTTCCTTTGTATACTTCTCCAACTTCAGGAACGGCAACGATGGCCTTTACCTTATTTTCAGCAGCTGTGATAGCATCAAGATTAGATGCAGAGATTGATACTTTACCGTAATTCCCTTCCTCTTCGATTGTGATGGTTGTATCGGTTGTTGCCTGAATCTCCTGAATTATTTTACCACCGGGTCCGATAACAGAACCAATCATATCTTTAGGTATTTTAATGGATATGATACGAGGAGCGTGTGCTTTATAGTCATTGCGCGGTTCGCTTAATGTCTCAAGCATCTTGCCGAGGATATGCATACGTCCTTCTTTAGCCTGGTTGAGTGCTTTTTCAAGTATCTCATATGACAGGCCGTCGACTTTGATATCCATCTGGGTGGCAGTAATACCATCTTTTGTTCCTGTTACCTTAAAGTCCATATCGCCAAGATGGTCTTCATCTCCAAGTATGTCGGAAAGAACAGCATACTGGCCGGTTTTAGGATCGGTAATAAGTCCCATTGCAATACCCGAAACAGGTTTTTTAATCTGAACACCGGCATCCATCAGGGCAAGTGTGCCTGCACATACAGTGGCCATTGATGATGATCCGTTCGATTCAAGAATGTCGGAAACAACACGAACCACATAAGGGAATTCGTCAGGGATCATTCCTTTAAGGGCTCTGTGAGCAAGGTTTCCGTGCCCCACTTCACGACGGCTTACTCCGCGTGCAGGACGTGCGTCGCCGGTTGAGAATGGAGGGAAGTTGTAATGAAGGAGGAACCTGTCGGATCCCTGTATCATAACTTCATCCACAATTTTCTCGTCGAGCTTGGTTCCCAGAGTAACTGTTGTAAGAGATTGTGTCTCACCACGAGTAAAGATACTTGAGCCGTGAGGTCCTGGCAGATAGCCTACTTCGCACCAGATTGGACGAATCTCGTTTGTTTTACGACCGTCGAGGCGTATTGCTTCGTCCAGTATTACTCTGCGAACAGCTTCTTTCTCAACATCGTGGTAGTATTTGTGAATAAGGTTTGTCGGAATTTCATCCTCTTCGCCGTAGTTAGCTTCTATAAATTCATCGCGAACAGCGTCGAAAGCGGCTTTACGAGCATGCTTGTCAGGATTTCCGGCTTTTGCAATTTCGTACACTTTATCGTATGTGGCATCCCATATTTTTTTGCGAAGCTCTTCGTCATTTTCTTCGTGGTTGTATTCACGTTTTTCGGTTGAGCCAACCATTTCGGCCAGTTCCATCTGTGCTTTACATTGTACCTTGATGGCATCGTGTGCAATTTTCATTGCTTCGAGAAGTTCAGCTTCAGAAACTTCATCCATTTCTCCTTCCACCATCAAAATGTTGTCGAAAGTAGCACCAACGATAATGTCGAGGTCGGCATTCTCCATTTCCGAAACGGTGGGGTTTACCTTGAATTCACCGTTAATTCTTCCAACACGAACTTCGGATATAGGTCCGTGGAAAGGTATATCGGAAACAGCCAGAGCAGCAGAAGCTGCAAGTCCGGCAAGTGCATCGGGCATAATTTCAGTATCAGCCGATACAAGATTTATAGTTACAAATGTTTCAGCGTGGTAGTCTTCGGGGAACAATGGGCGAAGAGCCCTGTCGACCAGGCGTGAAACCAGAATTTCATTATCAGACGGACGAGCTTCCCGTTTAAGGAATCCTCCCGGGAAACGTCCTGCTGCCGCAAATTTCTCTTTATATTCTACCGAAAGCGGCATGAAATCAACATCTTCTTTTGCTTCTTTTGCTGAAACTACTGTAGCCAGCAGATACGTGTTACCCATCTTTACTACAACAGAACCGTCGGCCTGCTTGGCCAGTTTTCCTGTTTCAATGGTAATTGTGCGACCATCACCCAGGTCGATTACCTTTTCAATTGGTTTAATCATAATTATTTTCTTATTACTTTTTTAAAACGTTCAAAGATATGCAATATCCTCAGAATATTATAAATAGTCCAGATAAATTTTAAAAGACTGATATTTAATAGTTGTTAAAAAGAAAAGAGGCAACCCGGTTAATTCGGATTGCCTCTTTTCAATGATGTTAAGTTTCTTACTTACGAATGCCAAGTTCTGCGATAATTTTTCTGTATCGCTCAATATCCTTAGCTTTCAGATAATCGAGTAATCTACGGCGCTTACCTACCATTTTTTTCAGAGCATACTCTGTACTATAATCTTTTTTATTTGACTTCAGGTGTTCGGTCAAATGCAAGATACGGTAGGAAAATAATGCTATCTGGGCTTCTGGTGACCCAGTATCAGTATTAGACTTCCCGTACTTCTCGAAGATTTCCTGTTTTTTCTCTTTTGTCAAGTACATTATTAATATATTTAAATTGCGGGTGCAAAGATAGGTAATATTTTATTTATTGCAATATGCCGTTGCTAAATAATATTGTTTTAGAAATTTTTAACGGCTTTCAGAGAGAGGATGTCCAAAAAGTCGTCATTCCGAGAATTCACCCCAAATTTTGGGGCATAATGAGTAAATGACGGAACATCAGCGTCATCGCGATG
>JAADEM010000033.1 GCA_013153405.1 Chlorobiota bacterium | reverse complement strand
ATTCTCAAGGATCTCTTTTGTTGATTTAATTTTTATATTCTCATAAAACTGATTTAACATATCTACTAATCTTTTATGTTGGTCATCAATCTTTTCTATACCAACACTTAATGAATCATCCCATTTAAAAAGTATCATTTCTTATTGATTTAATTTTTATTATTTTTTAATTCTTATTCTTTTCGATTATTAATTAAAATTCTATTCAGAGTATAATACAAACACATAAAGCTTTCTGGATTATTGCTTAAATATTCCGAATAAGCTGCTGCTTTGCGAAAAGACCACAAATACTCCTCAGATATTTTGCCGGGATTATCAGATCTCCGCCCTACCCTCCATGCAGAATCTACCTTTGATAACATAACCTGATCATTCTTAGCTATCTCACCAAAAAAATGTTTAACCGATGTAGGTGAAAACTGTCGGGAACTCATAAAATCAATCAGTTCATTGTGTCTGTTAAAATTATAGTCAATAAATTCAACTGTTAATAACAGCGCTTTAAGATCAGTTCTGTTCCTTTTTACACTATCCCGGTACGTGGTCAGTAATTCCGCTGCCTTATGAAAATGGTTTACCATTGGTTTTTTCTTTTCAAATATCTCTCTTACATTTTTATCACTATGCCAGGGTATGAACATTAAACTGTCAACAGATCTGCACTCTATGGTTTGTGGTATGTCTTCATACAGGGTTTTATATATAAATTCCCAGTCTTTATTATAATCAACTCCAAAATGTTGTTTTAGAAATGCAGGGATAAGCTCCAGGTAATTATGGGTCTTATCATCCGAAATTAAATGGGCTGCAATGTAGTAAGTGTCCCATTGACTGTTCTGCAGGTATCGTTGCGGTTTCCAGTTAGTAAGAATAACACCCATGTTACCGGGATTGTGCAGATCGTTAAAAAATACGTCGGCATAAGCACTTATGTTATCAAGCTGACGTGCTCCGACACGTAATTCCCATTCGCACCAGTTTACTGCCGGGCTGGCTACCAGTCTGAATCCTTTATTTAAAACATTATCGGCAGTTTTAATTATTTTATCCTTATTTGTTTCGGTATAGTTCCAATCGACGATAATAATATCTTTACTTAATTGATCAAGAGCACCTGTATCTTTTCTGATAGGATAATCACCCCATATCATGGTCTCCTTACCAAGATCTTTTACATACTCATTTAGTTTATTTACGTAATCAGTCCATATCTGAGATCTGCTTTTGTACTTAAGTGCATTTTTTGATCTTTCACTATGACCCCAGTTTACTTCATCACACCCGATATGAAAATACTTACCTGGGAAAATTGGAGCTACTTCGGTATAGAGATCTTTAAATAACATAAGAGAGCTGTCGCTTACGGGACAGATGGCGCTGAAATAAGAACCTTCCGGGGCATCGTCAAGGAATTTATATCTATCCGTATCGGTAATATATCTTGCATGGCCAAACGATTCTATCTCGGGAATCATTTCAATACCTTTTTCTTCAGCATAGTCAATTAATTGTTTTAACTCTTTATAGTTTAAAGCTCCGTCACTCATTTTCAGCTCAGGATGTGATCTGAATTTGTAAGCAGAACCCTCATCATCGGTAAGTCGGAAAATTATTGTATTTATACCTTCGTTACTCAGAAAATCAATTAACCGGAAATAATAATCCATCGTTTCAACTCCCCGGGGAGCATCTATCATAAATCCTTTGAACATTGTGTCGTGTTTGTTTGCCTCTCCCGTAACTGAAGAACATTGAAATATAATTACTGATACAAGTACAAGAATTAACAGGTTAAGTAATCTTCTGATCATAATAGAATCCTTTATACTTTAATGAATATTTTTTTTTTGTACATAAACCTAAGCAGTAATAAAACCAGTACAATAGAGGTTGTTTTCAGCAGTAACGGGAAATACTCGTCTCCGACTAATATTTCAATATTGCCTCCTACAAAACGCCTTGCCAGACTCTGAAAGCTAAAGATCCTGGTTAACATGTAAATAGTAATAGGATTTACCCCTATCCAAACAAACATAAGAGTCCATTTTTTAAAATGGAGGACATCGATTATCCAATAAAACAAACCCATCAACATAAAACTGTATCCTCCTGAAACAAACACATAAGAAGGAGTCCATATTTTTTTAATTATCGGAAGCTGAAAAGACCATAAATAGCCTGCAATAACCAATATTAATCCTCCACCAACAAGATACAATACCTTTTTCTTGTCAGTTAATTTTTTCTCTATCAGAACAAGTGAAGCAAATATTCCGAAAAGCACATTTACCACTGCCGGGAATGTACCAAGTATCCCACAATTATCCCATGTCCCGTCATGCATTTTACCCGGAAGAAAATGCTCATCAATATATTTAGCCCAATGGGCATCAGGAGAAACAGAGGGATGACCAACTCCCGGTACAGGCACAAAGTTTAACAGTATCCAGTATCCGACTAAAACAGAGACAGCTGTGATAATCAATCCCCGCAGATTCAGGTTAAGAAACAGCACAGCTGCTATACCATAGGTAAAAGCAAGGCGTGGTAATACCCCTACCAAACGGATTTCCGGCCATACATTTGCCAATCCTCCGTAATAAATAATACCCAACAGATAAAGTAAAATTACCCGTTTGAATATACGTTTATATGCTGCTTTTTTATCCGAGTTCGAAGTTATCTTTGAAAGAGAGAATACGATAGACATTCCCATTACAAACTCAAACAAAGGAAATATCAGGTCATAAAAATGAAATCCCTCCCACTCAACATGTTCAAATTGCGGAAGTAATACATCTCTTAATCCGGCAGGAAATAAGTTCACAAGGGCAATAGCTAACGCAGCTCCCCCGATTAACCAGAACATATCAAATCCCCTTAATACATCTATTGAAAGTATTCGATCGTTCTTCTTTTCCATATCAATTACTATTCTGAGTTTTGTTAGTTTGATTCTGACTTTATCCGCCGGTTTTCATGAATCTCTCATTAAAAACCGTTACTTTGATTTTTTCTATTTTAAATTGTATCCGTCAACAACAAGTTTTGTATTTTTCCCGTCAAGATATTCATCCTTTATCTCAGCAGTTAACACCCTTTTCTCTCCCGGCAGTAGTGACACATAGTTATCCGACCATATAACAGGTAAAACAGTTTCCCCTGTATTACTGTCGTTAATTGCTACATGAATAAAAAATGCTATTTTATCACTCTTGTTTTTCAAAGTGACCTCAAATATTGTTTCTCCATCCCCTTTTCTCAAAAGCATATTACTTTCAACTTTTACTTTCGGCATTGTGTTCAGGGCTTTGAAGTCGCCATACTGCTTCGATGGTGTGGTTACATACCATGCTTCACTTGTATCTTCGTAATCAAGAATATCCTCTTGGTGTGATATCCAGTAAAAGTTATTGTCAATTATTTTACCCGAATTATCATAAAGGCGTGTATCGATAAATAATACAGTCGGGATTTTAAGACTGGCAAGAGATAGTATCTCTTTTGAGCTGTTTGCCTTAAGGTCTAACTGTTTTTCTTTTTGTAAGATCAGCTTTGAATTTATATCATATACCCTGAGTTTTAGTTTGCAGCCTGGTTTATCTTCCAGCTTGTCATTCACTGCAAACAACGATTTGCGGTAGTAATCGTAAATTATGTGATACGGGCGCTGTGCAATTTTGGCTCCGTAGTATGCTCCGTTTGGCATAAGGTAGTAGTCGTATAATTGCCAATACATTTCAGGCCATGCAGAGTTCAACATCCACTGGATGACTCCTGTTGCCTTGTACCGGTAAGCCGAGAATGCCTCGAACATAGGACGCATAAGTTCATAGTTCAGCAATTGGGCTTTCTTTTCAAAATCAATAATGTCTTGCGGTGCACCGTAACGGTTGTTTATTGCTTTGATATACCTGTGAAGGTCACCAAACTCAAATCGTCCACAATGGTAATTCCATATTGTGTCAATAGGCCAGAGGTGATTTTCGGACAACATTTTCTTAAGGCTTTGCAAGGGTGGCATCTGTGCTCCGGGGCCTGTCTCGGTATTAAATCCGTAGGCTCCGCCTTTAGTACTGTCAGAGTACCAATAAACAGGCGGGACATAGGCATACGGGCCTTCCATTTTTACTCCTGTTGGACCGTCAAGGGTAGTGGTATTTTTTGCCGAAGCAAGGAAGACACGGGTTGAGTCATACTCATGGAACGTGTCGAAATACATCTTTTCCAGTTCGGGCTTTGGCTGAAGGTCGCTGCCTCCTACCCAGGAGAAAATGGAGGGATGATTTCGCAACCAGACAATTTGATCTTTTAATGCATTGTTCAAAATCCTCATATCCCGATTACTTACAATCCCTCCATATTTATCATGCGTAGGTTTACCAAGATAGTAACTCCATTCCCACTGGCAGCTCCAGCCTACCATTATCAAAATCCCTTTTTCATCGCACAGGTCATATATCGTTTGATCTTTACCCCAGAAACCTTCCATACGAATAGTATTCAGGTTTATATCTTTTACATAATCGAGCTGTGCTTCTATATCTTTTTTTGTATTTTCAAGCATCAACCTGTCAACCCATCCGCTTCCACGAATCAATATCTTTTTGCCATTTATTCTGTATCCCCGTGCACCATTGTTAGTAAAATACTTTGAAACTGATCTAATGCCGAATTTTACATCTTTACTATCCAGTATCTTATTACTATCTTCAAATGCAAACACGGCTTTGTGCAGATATGGGTTTCCCATCGTGTGAGGCCACCAGAGTTTGGGATTGTTGATGTTTAGCTGCGGATACTCCCCTGCATTGCAAACTATCTTTCTGCTTTCTCCTGGTTTCAGTGAAAGTTTTTTTCTAACATATATGTCATCAAAAGATAAAGTTACATATCCTTTTTGAGGAGTATCGGTATGATTAGTTACGACAACAGAAGCCTGAATAACGGCCTTGGAAAGATCATTCTCAAGAGAGCTTGCAACAAACGGATCCGTTACACTTATGCCGCCATTTGCCTCTATGTACACCTCCCTGAATATTCCCATATTCCTGTCTGGCGGAACAGGGTTCCAATCAACAAAGCCGATAGAAAAATCACCCGGTACAGGAGGATAAACCTCAATAGCAAGAGTGTTCCTGCCTTTTTGCACATACTTTTTAATATCGAAACGAAACTGACGGAAGCTGTTTTGTACAGTTGCTGTATCGGCAACAAGTTTACCGTTGAGCCAAATGTTAGCTTTGTAGTTAATACCATCTATTTTCAACAGTAATCCGGCAGAGAGAGTTTTCAATGTGAACTCTGTCCGGTACCACCACGAAGTCTTAAATGGTTTTTCAGAAATCTTTGCCAGATTATCATTAACATAAATATTTTTATAACCACCGTTCCTAACCAAAGTATGCAGAACGGTTTCAGGCACTTTAGCCGAATACCAATCAGATATTTTAAAGCTGTTACTACTTATGTTTTCTCCCGAACCTTTAATGGAATCCGAACTTTGAATCTGCCAATCTGTTAAAACTGCCGTATTGTAAAGATCAATTTTTTCGTCACTACATGACAACAGGGTTGTGATCAGATAAACAATTACCGGTAACAGTTTTAATTTTTTCATGTTACTTAATCAATTTAGGTTTACTATTTAAAACCTTAAAGGTTTAGCATCCTCAGGGGTTTTATATTCTTTTTGTGTACTTTTTCCCGTTAATAATAGTAAAGGACAGGCAGTCTCACGCTTAATGGGCATAAGTTATTTGGGAGTCTGATTTTTTGTAATAATGGGGCAGAGAAGATACCTGCCCCATCTGGATGTGAAGTTAATATCCTGGATTTTGCTCCATTTGTGTCAGGTCGATCTCTTCCTGAGGAATAGGATAGTTAATCATGTAATCTTTCCATCCAAGAGGCCCGAGCACCTCTTTTAGTTTACCCATTCTTTTAAGATCGAAAAATCGTTTACCCTCAAAACAGAATTCAACTTTTCTTTCGTTCAAAATTATATTTAATAATTCAGTCTTATCAAAAGTTGTTATGTCTCCTGCTCCTCCTCGTCGTCTAACCCTGTTAATATATTCAATAGCAGTGTTAATATCCTTCCCCTGTTGTATTAAGGCCTCTGCGTAATCAAGATAAACCTCTGCAAGACGTATCATCATTTGATCTACATATCCATAACCACCTGACCAGATAGCTCCTGTTGTAAGATCCACATTAACAGGAACCCATTTCATCATATGAATGTCCCCCGGAGGTGAATGCCATATAGGATCGTCAGTATAATCTCCGTTATTGTTCAGGTCGTATTTTTCATGAATTACATCATATGTCATGGTATCTATACGATAATCGTTAGGATCAATATATGTATTATGACGCACAAAATTTGTGTCAGGTTGATAAAACCAGGACCATGATGCAAAAGGTCCCCATAATATTATATAGTTTGTTTCATCCATATAGTCGGACCAGATATTTTGACTTTCTGACCCAGCAGCTCTCATTGCTGTAAAAATGGCCTCTTTACTATATTCAGAAACGCCGTTAAAAAGATCGGCATAATTTGGCTCTAATTCATATCCCGCTGGGCTGTTTATTACTTTTTTAGCAGCGGCTTCGGCTTTAACCCAGTCTTTTTGCCACAAATAAACCTGATCAAGAAGAGCATTCGTCATACCTTTCGTAACTCTTCCTTTGTCTTCCTGTGAATCATAATAATCCGGAAGATCAGGTTCTGCTTCTGTTAGGTCTTTTATAATTTGTGCCCAAACATCAGCTTCAGGAGATCTGGTAATGTTAATTGCTTCTTCATATCCCAAGGATTTAAGTATTAAAGGCACATCGCCGAAGGCTATTACCAGATTATAATAATAATATGCCCTTAAAGCTTTTACTTCAGCGATATACCTTTTTTTCAATGTCTCGTTCATACCTTCCAATGCCGGAAGTTTTTCAAGTACAAGGTTTGCTCTTTGGATTCCTGCATAATATGCCTGCCAGTATTTCCATATATGTTTAGGGTCACCTTGCTCTTCAGGTACCCAGCGATACTGATCAATTGCAATTAATGAAGCCCAGTTTGCATCACCATGTTGTTCCACAATGTCATCAGCTCCTGATGATCCGAGAATCATCTTGTCCCAGTTTGTTCCTTTATATGACATAACATCATAAACACCTGTAACGGCAGGTTTAGCATGTGCAGGAGTTTCAAGAAAATTGACATCAACCACTCCTTGATAATATTCGGCTGTTAAAAATTCTTCATCATTACATCCGTTTAGAGATAATATGAAGATTAACAGTACTAAATATATATTTATATGTTTCATAATTATTAATGTTTTAATTATTAAAATGTAACGTTTACCCCAATCCTGTAAATACTGGCACTTGGATAATAACCCCCATCAACACCGGAGTCTAATCTGCTCCCTTCACCATAGTCACCAGTCTGGTCTATTTGGATTTCCGGATTAAAGCCTTTGTATTTAGTGAAGGTTACCAGGTTATCACCAGAAACATACACTTGGATCTTTGCAATAGAAACAGGAAGATTATAAGAAAGTACAATATTTTGGAGTCGTAAAAATGAACCATCTTCAAGATATGCTGTAGATGTTCTGAAATTATTATTATAATCCTGAACTCTTCTAACAGGAATTGTATTACTTGTTCCTTCACCGTGCCAGGCATCTAAAACAGTAGTAGCTTTGTTTGTAGATCGTCCTTGTTGTTCTATTTCACTTCTAAGTTCATTATAAATCTCATTACCGTAACTGCCATAAAAAAGAGTTGTTAAACTAAGTCTTTTATATGCCAGATCAAATCCAAATCCATAAGTAAAATCAGGGATAGGGCTTCCAATAATTTGTCGGTCTTCATCAGTAATAAGACCATCACCATTCAGATCTTTAAATTTAAAGTCACCGGGAACTGTTTCTGCAGTTTGATATGGTGCATCAGGGTTAAGAGCGTTTGCTGCATCAACTTCGGCCTGTGTTTGAAAAATTCCTTCACAAACATATCCGTAAAAATCACCCAGAGAACCACCCACATAAGTACGATTTCTTACTTCTGCTGCGGTTCCTGATAAGTATTCATTCTCACCAATATCAGTTACCTCATTATTATAGGTCGTTATATTAGCATGTAGATTATAGGTAAAATTACCTATCGTATTATTGTAGCTTGCTTCAAATTCAAAACCTTTATTTGTCAATGCTCCCGCGTTGGTAATTACAGAAACATATCGTCCCCATGTAAGATCAGCAATACCTGATGTAACAGGAATTGTTTTACCCAACAACATATCAGTTACATCTGTTTTAAAATAATCGGCAGTAATACGTAGTTTGCTGTTAAACATCAAAAGATCGACACCAAAGTTGGTTTGTGTTGATGTTTCCCATTTAAGATCGGTATTGGCAAGACCTTTGGTAACAAGGCCGGAGGAGAAATCCCCATTTTGACCTGAAAAAGTATAAAATACGTTTGCCATTGGAGCAATGTAACGATAATTACCTATTTTATCGTTACCTACCTGTCCCCAACTTCCCCTGAGTTTAATATCTGTTACAATATCATTTTCAGGGAAAAAGCCCTCGTTCGAGAGTCTCCATGCAACAGAGAATGAGGGAAACGTTCCAAAACGGTTATTCTCACCAAATCTTGAAGAACCATCATGTCTGACGTTTCCTGTAAAATAATATTTTTCTTTATAATTATAACTAGCGCTGGCAAAATATGAAACCATTGATTCTTCACCTCTGTATTGAATAAACGATGATGTTTCAGCTGCACCACTTCCAACAACTTTGTAAGATGGATCTAGATATCTTGAATTTCCACTTATACTATTCCATGAACTATATCGTCTTTCATATCCGGCTAAAGCATTAATGCTATGACTGCCAATATGTTTATTAAACTTTAATACATTACTCCATGTCCACCCGGAACTAACAGAGTTTGTGCCTTTTACTTTCACATCATCACCCGAAACTATTCCTTCGTTATAAATATCATTAGTGTATCCGGTATTTTCTGATGCAGAATAATTGTTATTAAAGTTTGTATGGAATGTTAAAAATTCCCAGAACTTAATATCAGCATAAATACTGTTACTTATCCCAAAACTTTTATAATCGGGATCACTGCTAACTACCTTTGCATAAGGTGTACGGCTCGGTCCATAAAATGGATTTTCAGGACCTGCTAATGTGCCGTCTTCATTAAAAACCGGAATAGTAGGAGGGGTCAATATTGTTTCATAAAACTGCCCCCATTTATGATCAGTCCAATCCTGACCTGTGATTTCAGTGTTACTAAATGATGTGCTGTTACCAACTTTTAACCACTTTTTCACTTTATGGTCAGTATTTACCCTGAATCCGACTTTGGTCATGCCACTTTCAATACCCAGTCCATCCTGATCCAAATATGAGATAGAAACATATGCTGTATGTTTTTCACTTCCTCCCGAAAAAGATAACAGGTGATCCTGAATAGGTGCATTTTTTTTAAACATGACATCTAACCAGTCAGTACCTTCCCCTAATTGTGATGGAGGCGGGAAAAGATCTGCAGGCAAACTTGGGTCTCCGCCAAAAGGCTCTGGAAGTCCATCGTTTCTGTACATAGTATTTTGTACTTCAGCATATTGTTGAGCATTCAACATCGTTACGTCACCCGAATTAATCATGTTTTGAAAACCGATAGATCCGTTGTAGGTAACTTTCATATTTCCGGATTTTCCCCTCTTGGTTGTTATAAGAACAACACCATTTGCACCACGAGCTCCGTAAATTGCTGCCGAAGATGCGTCTTTCAATATTTCAATTGATTCTATTTCATCCGGATTAATTCCCTGAAGACTTCCTCCGTAAATACCGTCAACAATATAAAGAGGTTCACTATTATTTATGCCTCCTACGCCCCTGATCCTGACAGACAAGTCTGCTCCGGGCTTCCCGCTTTTTCTTGTAATAAGAACTCCTGCAGTTTTTCCCTGAATTGCCTGGGCAATTGTAGCTGATCCTGTTTTGGCTAGGTCTTTGGCCCCAATAGAAGAAATTGAACCGGTAACATCCCTTTTCTTAACTGTTGAGTATCCTACTGTAATAACTTCATCAAGATTGTATATGTCAGATTGCATGGCAACATCAATATTTGTCTGTTCACCAATTACCACCTCTTCAGTCTTCATTCCAATGAATGAAAATATCAAATGGGTTCCGGCAGGAACATCAGAAATGGAAAATACGCCGTCGGCATTTGTAATAACACCATGAGTGGTACCTTTAACAACTACTGATACTCCAGGAAGTGGGTCGCCATTTTCATCAGTCACTTTTCCTGTAATTACATTTTGCTGCCCTCCTTCAATGGGTGTTAAAATAATATACTTATCATTCACCAACACCCTGACTTTATCGTCGAAAAGCCGGGTCAGTACATCACTTATTTTTTTGTTCTTTACCGAGATATCTACTTTCCTGTTGACATCAATTAATTCGCTGTTGTACAGAAAATAGAAGTCACTCTGATTCTCTATTTCAGACAGGACTTCTTTAACAGTTGCCGCCTTAAATTTCAGATTAAGTCTTGCTGTTTGCGAGTAGCTACTGGCTGCATGCATTTGAAATACACCAATTAGTAATAATAAAACGGTATTCCGCATAACAATGATCGTTTTTTTATGCTCATTCACAAATGAGCACAATGATTCTTTAATTTTTTTCATAAATTTGTACGTTTTTGTTTAACAAAAATTTTACTTACTTTATTTTTGAAGGGGGTGTTGGCGCACTTCCTTCTTTTTTTACTTACATTTTGATTCAGGCTTTTACCATAGGCAAATTATTTTTTTGAAATAGTTACTATAGATTTACTTAGCTTATTGGTTTTCGTATTTACTTTTCCATTATTATATTTTATTGAAATAGGTGATGTAAGTTCAAGCAGCTCAAGTACACGTGACAGGGGTTCATTTTCGAACACGGTTGTGAACTTGTAATTACGTATTTCTTCGTCAGTGATAACCACCTTCACTCCATACCATCTTTCAAGGGTTTTTGCAACTTCCTGTATCGGGGTATCGTCAAAGATTAATATGTTTTTGTGCCATGAAATGTATTTGCTTAGCTTCTCATTTCTAACTGTTACTTTTTTGTTGATTTTGTTCAAAACGAGATGTTGATTTGGTTTGAGTTTTGTGTATACCTTTCGTCCCTGTTTGTTGCGGAAATAAAACATTACACTACCCTCTGTCAGTGATATTTCAATATTATTGTCTTCAGGATATGATTTTACATTAAACTTTGTTCCCAGAACTTTAACCTGTGTATTTTCTGTTTTTACTATAAATGGTGATAGTTTATTTTTTGTTACATTCAGGAATGCTTCTCCTATTAGATTTATTTTACGTGTTTCTCTTACAAAAGGTATCTTGTAACTCATTTTACTTCCTGCATTCAACCATATATCCGAACCGTCAGGAAGAATTACATGAGTACGTATTCCAATGGGACTTGTAATTTCTTGTAAAGTGAAATTGTTTTCGGCAAGAAATTTTTTGTCGCCAGATTTCATGAAGTTCCAAATGTTGAGCAGTAATAAAGGTATTGCAAGTATTGCTGCTATCCGGGTAATCCACGTTAAAGTTTTATTAACTGAGATTGAATATTGTTTGTCTATTTTATATTTTACTTTATTGTATGCACTATCGACATCAACACGTTTTATTTCATTGAGCAAAGCTCCTGCTTCTCTGATGCGTTCATCTTCTGAAAGATTTTTCCTGTAATTGAAAAATTTTGAATAAGACTTGTCTGAGTCTTTAATTTCCCCTCGTTCCTGCATATTGTTTAAATTATGGATTTGAGCATTAATTTTGCTTTTCACAAACTATTACAAGTGTGAAAAACAAAACACGTATAAAAATCTTAATTTTTATCTTCAAAAGAGATCAACCCCCAGAATGAGCAGAAGAAACAGATAATCTTTTAAATCGATTCTTAACACTTTTAAAGCATTAGAGATCTGGGTTTCAACTGTTCTTTTTGAGATATTAAGTTTTTCTGCTATTTCATCATTTGTGAGGCCGTTTGTCCGGCTTAACACAAAAATTTCGCGGGTTCTTCGGGGAAGTTTGTTCAGAGCAGTTTTTATCTTGTTTTGCAATTCCGATTCTATAAAAACATCAGGTTGAAACAAAGAGTCGGATTCCGTAAGCTGTTTCAATTCTTCGATGATATGTTCCCTGACCTTAACTCTTTTCAGATAATTGAAAGCCCTGTTTTTTATTGATGTAAAAAAGTAACCTTTAAGAGAGGAAGAATCTTTAATCTTAGCACGATTGACCCATAAATTCACAAAAAAATCCTGCACAATATTCTCGGCTTCAGTAGGATCAAAGATAAGCTGCTTTGCAAAAACCAATAAGCCGGGATAATAAAAACGAAATAGCAGTTCAAATGCTGTTTGATCTCCGTCAATCAATCTGTTAATTAGTCTGCGTTCTTCTATTCCGTTTATTTTCATGAATTAAGCTACAGGTAAATTCAGGTTTTATCGTTCCTGCTTGTCGCCAAATTTATATTTTTTCAACGAATTTTAACTAATATTATAAAAAAAGTTAATCTTATTTGAATTTTGACCGGATAAAAAAGAGAGGATGTCCAAAAAGAAAATTAGTAACGTTATTGGTAGATTCTACCAATGACGGAATTGTTTAATAAACTAGTATTCTTTTGTTTAGTGCGTATTCGCGAATCCATCCGTAGACGGGTGAAGCAATCTCAAAACGGATGAGTTCGCTTCTTCGCTAGCACTTATCGCAATGACGATAAACATTTCGTCATTTACTCATTATGCCTCAAAATTTGGGGTGAGTTTTTGCAATGACGACCTTTTAGACATACACTTCATGTTTCAATAAGGAATCTTCTTACTTTATGAATGATTTGAAAAGTTCAACTTCGCAGTTGTCCATACATCCTAAAATGTAAGTTCCTTTTTGTTTCAGCATCAGATCACCGTTATAACGGTCACTAAATGTGAAAATTTTCTTTTTATGCCTTTTTATTGATTTTGCTTTAAGCTCAAGCTTTTTCCAGACTTCATTGCACTTTTCAGCAGTG
>JAADEM010000039.1 GCA_013153405.1 Chlorobiota bacterium | reverse complement strand
CAGAAATGGGGCGAGATACCTGCTGACTTTGGCCGGAAATAGTCAGGTGCTCTCTTCGTAAGGTATCGAAAATGTAATTCTTGTACCCTGTCTGTTTTCTTCCGCAAGATCTTTGGTGTCGAAGACAAAATAAGCGTTGCCGGCATTTCCGTTGAAAAGATTAATTCTTTCCCGTGTTATTTCCATAGCAAGACCTTTCTTGTGATGGTCGTTTAGCGACTGTTGTATGCCTATGCCGTTGTCTTCAATGGATAGTTGTAAACGGTTGTTCTCCTTTTTGTAAGTCAGAGTGATAACTCCGTCATCCATTTCGTTGAGCTGTCCGTGTTCAATGGCATTTTCGATGAATGGTTGTGCAAGCATTGGAGGTATCAGTGTTTTTTCTTCATTGATGTTTTGATCCCAAATTATATTAAACATTATCTTGTTGTTAAATCTCCTGTTCTGCAAATTGAAGTATTCCATAAGAAGATCTTTTTCCTGTTTCAGCGTTATTTTTTCTTCTCTTGAGTATTCAAGCACCTTTCGTATTAGCTTGGAAAAGTCGGCAAGGTAGTCTGTTGCTTCTTTGGAATGATTGTCGAAAACCATACATTGAATAGCCGATAGTGTGTTAAATATAAAGTGGGGGTTCATCTGGGTGCGCAGAGCTTTTTGTTCCAGAATAAGACGTTTGTGTTTCTCTTTCAGTTTGTTGTTTTTTATCAGTACTGACAGGTTGATTATAATGAAAATAAAAAATACGACCGTGCCTGTCAGAAGAAGTTTTTGTTTTTCGTTCTTTGTCTTATACAACAACATCTCCTGCCTGCTTTTTTCTACATTGAACTTTTTTTCCATTTCAGCAAGTTTTGTAAACTTCTCCTGATCGAAAATGGTATCTTTCAATGATACAATTTTTTCAAGAATGGTATTGGCATTTTTAAAATCATTTGTTGTTTTATAAAGCTTGTAAAGGTTTTCCAGGTTGTTTAGCTGGGCTTCTTTAAATCCCATTTCTGTATTTAATTTTTCGCTTGCAAAAAAGTATTTTATTGCTTCTTTATAGTTCTTTTTTTGAGAATACATTTTACCCAGAGCTGAATATGCATGAATGAGGCCTCTTTTATTTTTTATTTTCTTAAATCTGTTGGCGGCGTTAAGGAAATAGTATGACGATTTGTCGAAATCCTTTTTGTAAAAATATAGGTGTCCAATGTTGAGCATGACAGAAGCTATGCCTGACTGGTCATTTATTTTTTTGAAAAGTTTCAGTCCGTTTTGATAGTGTTCCAGTGCTTTTTCGTATTGATCCTGATGAACATATGTAACTCCCAGGTTGGTTTCAGTATTAGCTATTGAGTTGGTGTCTTTTAGCTGTTTGTATATATTAAGGGCAATAAGCAGATGTTCAAGTTCCTGTTCGCGTCGTCCCCAGCGACTATAGATAAGTCCTATGTTCTGATGTGATTTTGCCACACCTAAAAGATTGTTTTTCTTTTCTTCGAGGGCAAGGGAGGCTAAATATGCATCAAGAGATTTTCCATAATCGGCTTTGAAAAAATATATAAGCCCGATGTTGTTGTATGTTGATGCGAGATAGGAGGTGTCGTTTGTTTTAATAAAAAAAAATAATGCCTGTTTGTATGCCGTCAGTGCTGAGTCGTAAAGTTGTTTATAGTAATTGCCTTCGCCAATACCGTAATAGGCAAGTGCTTTAATGTGTGCATCAGTGTTTTTGCCAGGCTTCAGCAGCTTGTTGGCGATTATAAGTGAACTGTCGGGAGAAACGGCTGCTATTTTAATGCCGTGTTGAGCTAAGGCATTATCTGTTTTTTGTGCAACAGTGTTTGTGAAAACTACTAACAGAAAGATAAAAAGAAAGACATATACAGAAGGTTTAACGTTTTTCTTTTCAAAGGCTTTCATTAAGAGGTTTTTTGGTTAAAAGTAGGGTTAGATTATTTGTAAAATAATCTGTAATTTCTGATAATTCTGAATAAAGTTAAAATATTTAATCAATATGCACAAACTAAAAAAGTCTCTTTCCTGTTAGGAAAGAGACTTTTAAATGAGGTTCCGAGCGGATTCGAACCGCTGTACGTGGTTTTGCAGACCACTGCCTAGCCACTCGGCCACGGAACCGTTTTTGCGGTTGCAAAGTAAATAATAATTTATATACAGAGCAAATTTATTACTCTTAAAAAACGTTATCGTGAAAAAGTAACACTCACTTTTTCCATTCGGCCTCCCATCGGAGGGTTCAGTTTCGAGACTTTCACCTTTGAGTGAATGATCTGTGGAAATTCATTGTGTATACGGTCTATTATCCTTTTTGTAAGATGCTCGAGCAAGTGTGACTTTTTCTCCATCTCCTGTTTGGTTATCCTGTATATTGACACATAATCAAGTGCGTCGTTCAGATTATCCGATTCTGCTGCTTTTGTGCAGTCGGTTTCGATGGAAATGTTTACAAGAAATTTATTGCCTACAACCTGCTCTTCTTCAAAGTGGCCGTGGTAGGCATAAAATTCCATCTCTTCCAGCTCGATGAGTCCTGTTTGTTCCATTGAATTTTGTTTTTTGCAAATCTATAAATCTTTAATGAATAAACGGGATGTTGTTACAGAAAAGCTTTTCCTCTTGTGTGCAGTAACAGATATGAAAAACAAAAGGATACTTTTTCAATTAAAACAACTATTTTTGTACACTTAATTTTAAAGACGACAAGTGATGAGTAAAGGATCAGTTGAACCGGAAAACAAAGAAGCATTAAAGAATTTTATAACGCAGGAGATAGAGAAAGACCTTCAGGAAGGAAAGAACGGAGGTGCTGTACTTACACGTTTCCCGCCCGAGCCAAACGGTTATCTTCATATCGGACATGCTAAGTCGATATGTCTGAATTTTGGCCTGGCACAACAATTCGGCGGGAAGACCAATCTCCGGTTCGATGATACCAATCCGGTGAAAGAGGATGTGGAGTATGTTGATTCCATAATGGAAGATATCAGATGGCTGGGATTTGAGTGGGAAGGAGAGCCGAAGTATGCTTCTGATTATTTCGATCAGCTTTACGAATGGGCAGTGATGCTCATTAAAAAAGGCAAGGCCTATGTCGATCATCAGTCTGCCGAGGAGATAGCTGCACAAAAAGGTACTCCGACGGAACCGGGACAGGAGAGTCCTTACCGTAACCGAACTGTAGAGGAGAATCTGGAACTTTTCGAGAAGATGAAAAATGGTGAGTTTGAGGAGGGAGAGTGTGTGCTGCGTGCAAAGATAGATATGGCATCGCCCAATATGCACCTTCGCGACCCGCTGATGTATCGTATTATCAAAAAAGAGCATCACCGCACGGGAGATAAATGGTGTATCTATCCTATGTACGATTTTGCCCACGGTCAGAGTGACTTTATCGAAGGTATTACTCATTCTATCTGTACTCTTGAGTTTGAAGTTCACCGTCCGTTGTATAACTGGTTTCTGGAGCAGATAATTGAAGATATGGACCCGAAGCCGACCGTTGTTCCGCGTCAGATAGAGTTTGCACGCCTGAACCTGAACTACACCGTGATGAGTAAGCGTAAACTGCTTGAGCTGGTCGAGAATAATTATGTAGACGGATGGGATGATCCCCGTATGCCGACTATTTCAGGCCTTCGCCGCAGAGGATATACCCCGGAGTCGATCCGTGACTTTGCCGATCGTATTGGTGTTGCCAAACGTGACGGAATTATTGATGTGGCTCTGCTTGAACACTGTGTACGTGACGACCTGAATAAAACCGCACCGAGGGTTTATGCCGTTCTCGACCCGGTTAAGCTTATTATTACAAACTATCCGGAAGGTAAGGTTGAAATGATGGTGGCCGTAAACAATCCTGAGGATGAAAGTATGGGTACTCGTGAGATTCCTTTCTCCCGTGAGATTTATATCGAGAAGGATGATTTTATGATTGATCCGCCAAAAAAATTCTTCCGTCTTGCACCGGGCAAAGAGGTGCGGCTGAAAAATGCTTACATAATTAAGTGTGAGGATTACAAGCAGGATGAGAATGGCGAAGTGACAGAGATTTACTGTACTTACGATCCTGATACCAGAAGCGGAATGGAAGGCAGTAAGCGTAAGGTGAAAGGAACCCTGCACTGGGTAAGCGTAGAGCAGAGCATTCCTGCCGAAGTGCGCCTGTACGACCGTCTGTTCAGCGATGAGGATCCGAACGGACACGATGGTGTCGATTTCAAAGAGTTTCTGAATCCGGATTCGCTTAAAATAGTAAAAACAGCCCGCCTTGAACCTAATCTGAAAGATGTTAAGCCGTTGGATAAATTCCAGTTCCAGCGTCTGGGGTATTTCTGTGTGGATAAAACAAGTTCTGAAGATAATCTGGTTTTCAACCGTACTGTGCCTCTTAAAGATACCTGGGCTAAGATGGCGAAGAAAAAATAATTCTATAGTGACCGGGTGGCTGTCAGTCACCCGGTTTCTCTTTAATTCAGTATTGTCATCTCATCAATCAGGTTCTTTGCTCCTGCATACTTATCGATTACGAAAAGTACATACCTGATATCAACACAAATAGTTTTCTGAACATTATTATCAAAGGCAAGGTCGCCGGTCATAGCTTCCCAGTTGCCGTCGAATGCCACACCTATCAGGTTGCCGTCTTTATTCATCACGGGGCTTCCGCTGTTACCACCTGTGATGTCGTTATTGGTTATGAAACAAACGGGCATTTTACCGTTCTCGGAGTATCTGCCAAAATCTTTTTTCTTGTATAATTCTTTCAGGTGTTCAGGTACAATGAAATCCGGGTTTGTGTCATCCTCTTTTTCCAATATGCCTTTCAGTGTAGTGCGGTATTCGTAAAATACGGCATCTCTGGCTTTATATCCTCCAACTGTTCCGTAAGTGATTCGCAATGTGGAATTGGCATCGGGATAAAAATCCTTGTCGGGAAGCATACAGAACTGACCCTGGAAATATTTTCGCATTGATTTCTCTTTTTCAATGTCGAATTGTTCAATCAGAGTTGCTATTTCGTAGTAACTGCTCAGTGTTGTGCCAACAAAATGATATAAGGGGTCTTTGTTTATTTTGTCAAATTTTTTGTCGGATAACATTTTGTTAAAACTCTCTTTTGATGAAAATAGGCTTTTGGAATAGAGCTTTTCAGTGAACCTGTTATAGTCACCCTTAAAACTTCCCGGAAAAATATCACTTTTTTTTGCTCTGAACTTTTCCTCTGTATTGTTTATATAGTACTCCAGCATAGCGGAAAATACTTTTTTATCCACATTGACGTCAAAGTCTTTGTAGAATTTGTCTCCCATATCTTTCAGGTCTTTTAATATTTTATCATTCATCCCGGTTCCAAGGGTTTCATACATTTTAAACATTACTTGTATTATAAAGTAAGGTAAGTCGGAGCCGGCAAGCACTGTTTCTTCCGAAATTGTAGTTGCCCGTGCAATATCGTTTGTAAGCAGGTATGTGGCTGAAAGGAGCGGAAGTGTATTTCCGTATTTTTGTTTTCGAATTGAGTCACTGTTTACCCAGTCGGTAAAGCGTTTTTCGAATTCTTCACGTTTTTCAATTACGTTCATATGTTTCAGTCCTTCGTTTTGTCCTATGCTGTATTTCCAGTAATTACTCGATTCAGAGTATTTAGCAGCATACTGAATTCTTATTTTGGGATTCTTCTGCATCTCTTCTTTCCATATTTGCTGTTTTATCCCTCTTATCTTTATTATCTCAGGATTAATGTAATCTTCTATCTGCCTTATGCCGTACGAAGGGATATATCTCTGTGTCTCACCAGGATATCCCATTATCATTGCAAAATCATTTTTAGAGATTCCGTCGAGTGAAATCTTAAGGAACTTTTGTGGAGTGTAAGGCACATTGTCGGGAGAATACTCAGCCGGCTTTCCATCGGGTGAGCAGTAAACCCTGAAAATACTGAAGTCACCTGTATGACGCGGCCATACCCAGTTGTCGGTATCTCCGCCGAATTTCCCTATGTCAGAGGGGGGGGCTCCTACCAGCCGGACATCCTTGAATGTTTCGGTGATGAATAAAATGTACAGGTTACCGCTGAAAAAAGATTCTATGCTGGCTTCGTAACCGGTTGCATTTTCAACAGAATCGGTTATTACAGCAGACAGACTGTCGGTCAGGATAATTCTATTTGTTTCAGAAACTGAGTCATTAAGTATGGCAAGAAATCTTTTTGTGAGGTTTTTGGCATCTATCAATATTGTTGCTGTTTTGCCGGGATTAGGCAGCTCTTCATCAAGTGATTTGGCCCAGAAACCATCCTGAAGATAATCGTGTTCAAGTGTACTGTGATCTTGTATTTCACTGTATCCGCAGTGGTGGTTGGTGAGTAAAAGTCCTTTAGGGCTTACAAATTCGGCAGTACAGCTTCCGTCGTCGAGTGCCACAACGGCATCTTTCAGTGAAGGACTGACGGTGTTGAAAACCGAATCAAAAGGAATTGCCATTCCTTCATCTTGCATTTTTTCTATCTGGCTGCTGCTCATCAGATAAGGGAGCCACATCCCTTCATCGGCTCTGACGTTATTAAAGGTTACTATTGCAAGTAACAATATGGTGAAAATACGGTTGGTCATTGTGTGTAAATCATTTTTCACGAAACTATACTTTTATTGTGACTCTGACTTCCGCGGGTAAACATTTTAATTATTTTTAACAACTACGGCGGTGCGCAAAAAAAGTGGCTGCAGTTTTATATTCTACAGCCACATTTGTATTTTTGCTTTTTAACTACTTCTTTCTGAAGTAAATATTTATAGTTGAGCCGGAGAAATTCCAGTTGCTCCTGATCTTGTTTTCAAGGAACCGCTTGTACGGGTCCTTTACATACTGTGGCAGGTTGCAGAAAAATACAAATTCCGGTGTTTTTGTCGGCAGCTGGGTAACATACTTTATTTTTATGTATTTGCCTTTTGTAGCCGGCGGCGGATTACTGTCGATTATCGGCAAAAGAAAATCGTTCAGCTTAGCTGTCGGGATTCTTCTTTTCCTGTTTTCATAAACCTCATGTGCCAGCTCAAGTACCTTGTGTATTCTTTTTTTATTTATCACAGATGTGAATACAATGGGGATATCGGTGAATGGAGCAATTTCGTTTCTTATCTCTTCTTCAAATTTCTTTGTGCTCATATGGTCCTTTTCTATCAGGTCCCATTTGTTCACTATTATCACCATTCCTTTTTTGTTACGCTCGATGAGGTGGAATATTTTCTGGTCCTGACCTTCAAAGCCCCTGGTTGCATCTATCATAAGCAGACAAACATCTGAGCTTTCGATAGCTCTGACTGCTCTCAGGGTTGAGTAAAACTCCAGGTCATCTTTTACCTTCGCTTTTTTCCTCAATCCGGCAGTGTCGACCAGGAAGAAGTCGTATCCGAACTTGTTGTACCTGGTGTAAATGGAATCTCTTGTAGTGCCTGAAATAGGAGTTACAATATTTCGTTCCTCACCTATAAAAGTATTGATGATAGAGGATTTCCCGGCATTAGGTCTTCCCACCACTGTAAATTTTGGTATGTCGGGAAGTTCTTCTGTTTTGTCGTCGGGCAATAATTCAACGATCTTATCCAGCATATCGCCTGTTCCGGAACCGTTGATAGATGAGATAGTAAAAAGATTATCGAGTCCGAGAGCATAGAAATAGCTTGCTTCGGGTATTCTTTCGTAATTGTCTACTTTATTTACTGCCAGCAATACTTTTTTGTTGGCTTTTCTGAGTATTTCGGCAACAGCTTCGTCGTAATCGGTAATTCCGGTTGTTACGTCGGTTACAAATACGATTACGTCGGCCTCATCAATTGCGATAAGAACCTGCTTGCGTATCTCCTGCTCGAAAATATCATCGGAATTAACCGCATATCCGCCGGTGTCAATAACGGAGAACTCTTTGCCATTCCATTCGGCTTTCCCGTATATTCTGTCGCGGGTTACACCGCTCTCTTCATCAACTATGGCCTGTCGTTGTCCTGTCAACCTGTTGAACAGTGTTGATTTTCCTACGTTCGGCCTGCCTACTATGGCAACAATATTTCCCATATCTGTTTAAATTTTTGGGGTGCAAAGGTAGTTAAATAACAAGCCATTACAAAACCTATTCGTACCCGAACTGTTTCAGCAGGTTGTCTTTGTCGCGCCAGTCTTTGGTAACCTTGACGTAGAGTTGCAGAAAAACTTTTTTACCAAGGAACAGTTCCATGTCTTTGCGGGCTTCGGTTCCCACTCTTTTCAGTGCACTTCCCTGGTGCCCGATGATTATCCCTTTTTGTGAATTGCGCGTGACGTGTATCACAGCCCTGATATCCACTCTTTCCTCTCCCTCTTTGAATTCTTCAACTTCAACCTCGACCGAATATGGTATCTCTTTCTTGTAGTGTAAAAGTATTTTTTCCCTGATGATTTCGGCAATGAAGAATTTTTCAGGTTTGTCGGTCAGCATATCCTTGTCGTAAAATGGTGGCGACTCGGGCAGAAGCTCAATAATACGTTTCATCAGGTTCTCTACGTTGAAATCGTGCAATGCCGACATCGGGAATATTTCTGCATTGGGCAGCTCATTTTTCCAGAAGTCGATTAACTCTTCAAGCCGTTGCTGGTCTATCAGGTCTATTTTGTTAATGACCAGAAGAACCGGTATGTCGGCTTTCTTTACTTTTTTCAGAAATGCATCGTTTTTGTCCGGTTTCTCATAAGGATCAGTAATGTAGAGCAGGATGTCGGCATCTTCAAGAGCCGATTGTGAAAAACGAAGCATCGATTCCTGAAGCTTGTAATTCGGCTTAAGAACTCCGGGAGTGTCAGAAAAAACGATCTGATAATCGGGTTCGTTCACAATTCCGAATATTCGGTGGCGGGTTGTCTGTGCCTTTGAGGTAATGATCGACAGCCGTTCGCCTATCAGCTTATTCGATAATGTCGACTTCCCGACATTGGGGTTTCCTATTATATTTACAAATCCTGCTTTGTGGGCCATTTAATTTATTTTTGTTATTAATTACTAATATTTTGTCCATCGTTCCTGGAATCTTATAGCCATGAAATCCTGTATGTCTCACTTCAGTTTTATCTCATCAATTTCATTAAGTGTATCAGGATTTATAACCTTCATTACTATCTCTTTACCATTAACATAAAACAGACAAAGAGCATTTTCAACGCTGAATGATTTTGTGTTCTCACTCCAGGGGAGTTTTTCCTGGGCATAATAGGGTGCACCACTTGCACCATTATTTATCTGATAAATTATGCGTGAAATATTTAATTTAGGATGTTCATAATTTTCTGGATAGATAGTAACATCGGGTGTTAGTTTGAATCGATTGTAGTTGTGTTCATCTCCTGTTAATATTGCTACAACCTTACTGCTTTTGTTTATCAGGATGTCAAGATATTCGTCGCGGCGCTCGATTATGCCTTTGTCCACGGGTTTGCCGTTAATGAAAGGTCTCTGTTCGTTGTTGCCTTTATACCACATATCATCACCGCTGTGGCCTCCGTTCGGAAATGCCGGAGTGTGCTGGGTGACAAAGACGTGGTCTATATCGGCATCGTGTTCAAGTTTATCAATGGTGTTTTTTAACCACTCCAGCTGGTTATCCATGATGTAGCCGTGCAATCCTCCGCTGGTTCCTTTGTCGTATTTCATAGAAGGGGCATACCAGTAATCGCTGTTAAGTACTACAATGGCCACATTGTCGTAAGTGTAGTAGTATGTGTTTTCATCGTATGACGGGAAATCGGATTTTTTAGGTTTCGGATCATACTTGTTGTTGTCTTCGCTTACCGGTCCGTTCGACGGATTTACAAATGCTTCCTTAAATGCAGCTTCTGCAGAGAACTTGTTAAACGGAAAACCATCGATGAAAGACTTATAATTTCCCTTGTCATCGTAAAATTCATATCCTACCGATTCGTGATTTCCTATTCCGGTATTGAAAGGAATGTAATGCCAGAATGGTTCAACTGCTCTTTTCCAGTTTGTGAACTGAAGCTGCATTTCCTCATTGTTGTTGAGATATCCGTTTACCAGGTCACCGGTGAATTGTACAAAAGCTGCTCCTTTGCTGTATGCAAGAGCTGCTGTTTTTTTCAGAATGTAAGAATTCGCACCGAATACATTTCTTTCTCCTCCGCCCGTTGCCTTGCGGCTGTCGCTTGTGTAGGCAAATACAAATGGTTTTCTCGAACCGTTTTTAGGGGCAGTGTTGAAATGATAGGATTGCGAAAGGTCTCCGTATTTTACTGTGTAATCATATTTTTTTCCGGGTTCAAGATTTGTGAATGTGAATTCGTGATGGGTGTTTTTCTTTTTGCTATCCAAAGTGTTTCCGTTCTCCAGTGTTACAGATGCTTTTATAGGTTCAGTCGTATTGAACCAAATGGTAACTGAGTTGTCAGTGAGTTTGTTGATGAACGGTCCTTCGTAAATAGCAGGTACAACCTTGAATGGACCTGTTCCGGTAACTGCAACCATTCCGTCAAAGATTATGGTTCCGGTTGTGTCAATTAACCTGTAACCAATGGTGAGTTTGCCGTTTTTTTGCCAGTTTACAAAATCAAACGGATAACCGAAATTTTTAGTTATGTTTATCGATGCTTTACCGGAAAGGAGTGGTTTGGTATATCGGTATACGGGTTGTGGATGAGGTGCAAGGCCATAAGTTATAAGTCCGTATGTGATGGTTCCTTTAAAACCTTTGAAGTCCATGATAATTCCCATCTTTGTACCTGTGGGATTGCCCGAAAGCTGCTCAATAGTGTATTTGGATTGTGATTTTGATGAATAATACTTTTCTCCATCTTTTTGATAATACAGGTCCCCGTTTGCATCATATTTAATATTACTGTAAGATGCCGGAATTCTGGGAGATTGAGCTGATATTGCTGTAGAAGCAATAACAAGTAAAATGATTATTGATTTAATATTCTTCATTTGTTTTTTGTGTTGATGTACTTAAGATAAACAATCATATTGACGTTAAGTTTAACATGTTAAAACTTTAATTAAAACTCAGGTAATTTCCAGGGACTTCTGTACTCCGGCGTGATGAGTTTGTTGGCAACATCATTTCCTCTGAACGTCATTGTTTCTGTATCCGGAATAAGTATTTCGCCGCTTCTGAATGCAATATTTCCCATGTGAGCAAGGATGACAACATTCTTGCCAACAGTTACATTGGCCTTTATGTTTCTGTCGTTGTTTCTTATGCCCTCAAGAAAGTTGGCAACGTGTTTATCGATGTTGCCTCCGCCTTTTCTGAAAGGTACTCCTTTTGCCAGCTCCTCTTTTACATCGTGTTCGGGAATCACTTCCCATCCGTTTCGGGTAACCACCATCATTCCGTTGTTTCCCTGGAAAGCAATGCCAGCCTCAGAACCGAACTTTTTTTGTTTCAGTGTGATCGAGTGTTCCCATTCTACAATGAAATTGTTAAAGTCGTAAAGTACATTCATTGTGTCAGGAACCTGACGTGCGTCGCCGGGTCTGCTGAATTTTCCACCCATTGCCATCACCCGGTCGGGAATGGAAACCTTCATACCGTAAAGTGCAAAGTCAAGCATGTGAACTCCCCAGTCAGTCATTAGTCCTCCTGCGTAATCCCAATAATATCTGAAATTGTAGTGAAACCGGTTTGGGTTGAAAGGACGTTTAGGCGCTGGTCCTAACCACATGTCATAATCAACACCATTGGGAACCGGACCGTCAGGAACCACAGGTAACGGATTTTTTGCCGTATATGCCCACGCTTTTATTCTGCTAACTTTTCCCAGTTTACCCGACCACAGATACTCTATAGCTGCCTGCCAGTTGTCGCCACTTCGCTGCCATTGTCCAACCTGCACAACTTTGTTGTAGTGTTTGGCTGCCTTTTCCATCAGTATGGCTTCGCCTATGGTCCGTGTCATTGGCTTTTCAACGTAAACATGTTTGCCGGCCTGCATTGCCAGAATTGAAATGAGTGTGTGCCAGTGGTCAGGTGTGGCAATCATTACGGCATCAATATCTTTGTCTTCGAGCAGTTTTCTGAAATCGGTGTAAAGGTCAGGTTTTTTGCCTGTTTGTTTTTCAACCCAAGAAGCTCTTTCATTAAGTATGTTACTGTCTACATCGCATAATGCTTTCAGTCGTATGTTGTCCGGATTGTCTTTGTTGTTTTGACGTAAAAATGCTCTGATGTTCGCATTTCCCATTCCACGGATTCCAATAGCTCCGATGTTGATGGTTTTAGTAGAACAGGATGTCAATGTCCCTGCCATCGCTGTTGATAGAGTCGTGCCTGTAGTGAATACTATTGAATTTTTAAGAAATTTTCTTCTTGATTTTTCCATTTATATAATGTGTAGGAACTCCACTTTTGTATAATGTGGTTCGTTTTGTTCAGATTTTAAGGGTATAAAAATAGTAAATTTAAACAGGCTGAAGATAATCCGGAAAGCGTTTTATTTTATGTTTTAAATTTGTTGAAGAAATTTTTATTTATTTAATTTGAATCAACTATGGGGATTCTTTTAGCATATTAATCTGTTGTAAATAATTTAATTTAAAAATTTTGATAAAGGAAAGTTTTTAATATTTTAAAATATAAAGCTATGAAACAATTTAAGATTAATATTGCACTGTTTGCTGTAATGGTTGCATTTGTAATTCAGGGATGCAATAATGATGATGATAACGATATTGCAGATGGAAATTATTTTTCATACGACGGAAAAGAGTACGCATTAACTAAGGGTTATATTCAATTTCAGGGAGAGGCTTACAATGGAGATAAGTATTTGTGGAGTGTGCTTTTATCATCTGATGAGATAGGGTATGATGCTGTTGAAAGTACTTATACGGGGAAAGGTGATCTTGTATATGCCGATATTGTTTCACCTTCGGATACAGATATCATTCCTGGTACATACACATTAGGTAAAGAAGGTGATTATTATGTCTCTTTTATGGCAGGAGCAGTGAATTTTGATGTTGAAAATGAAATTGGTGACTATATTGATTTTATTGGGGGCGTGGATTCTGGAATTGTTGAAATATCAAAGGAAGATGATATTTATATATTTAAGATAAGCTGTGTAAAAGAAGATGGTAGGGAATTAAAAGGATATTACAAAGGCAGCCTGATCAGGTTGGAGAATTAATTTTAACACAAATTTGCGATTGTATCTTTTTAGTTTAATACTTTTTTCATTTAACATTTAAATATTGATTGTAAGTTTTATATTAATGGGGGGGAGTAAAAAAGTTTCAAATAAATATTTTCACACT
>JAADEM010000057.1 GCA_013153405.1 Chlorobiota bacterium | reverse complement strand
ATTCCTGCATAATTTTCAGCACCTCCCAATGATTGTATTGTATTAGCATCTATAGTTATGTAATATGTTGAGTCGTAATCAAATGTAAGTGTTGCATCTGAAATTAAGAATTGGCTGCCACTTATTGAAAGTTCATCGTCAGCATCTCCATAAATGATCAAGTATCTGGCAATTTGAGAATCATCACCATATCTTTTAATATATATAAAATATATATCATCAGAATTAAACTGAATATCTTGGTTAAAAGTTAGTGAGAATGTATTAATATCTTTACTAACATTTATCGCGTCCTGAACAGGATCGTATGTGTCAACAGTGAGTTGAGCAAAAGATGTAACGGTGGATAAAGAAAAAATAATTAATAAGGAGTAAATATTTTTCATAACTCTAATATTTTCTGTTAGTACGTTATAAAACAAATAAATGTTTCGGAATGTTGTGATATACACAATTTTATTTATGTTTTGTAAAAATAATCATTTTTAAGCTTACGTTTAAGAGTTGTTAATAAAAAACACATATTTGTTGATGTTTAGTGCCTGATGGTTAGCTGAGCCAGGAAATCATTATTATTACCCTTGTGAAGAAGTTTGAGTTTAAAACCCTGGTTTTCAGCTATTGTCTTTAGAGTGTCCGGGTCTATGAAGAGCCATTTAAAAGGTTCACCATCAATGTTTTTATATGTCATTATGTATTCAATTTCACCATAGTATGGTGCCATAGGTGAATTAAATATTTCGAATTGTGTCTCTTCGTCTTCGTCTTCAAACATGTACCTGATATCGGAGCTGTCAAGAAGTATTTGTCCCCCGGAGGTTAATAAAGACCTGGCATATGTGAGAAACTTATCGAGACCCGCAAGTGTTCCGGTAAATCCGATACCGTTCATAAGCATTAGTAAAGTATCGTATTTTTCATTAAATGATAAGTCAAAAAAATCTTTGTTTTTAACCTTTTTTATGCCACGTATTTTACAGCACTTGCATGCTAGTTTGGAAATGTCAAGAGCTGTAATGTCAATACCTTTTTCCTGTAAAAAAAGAGAATGGCTTCCTGAGCCTGCTCCGATATCAAGTGTCCTGCCTTTACACAATAATAATGCTTTCTGTTCTATTTCAGGCATTTCACTGAATGTTCGGAAAAGATATTGTACCGGAATAAAATCATCTTCGGAAATGTCAGAACTTACTGTGATATTTTCATTTCGTATGCCATTCATGTAATCCATAATGGCGTTGCCTATCGGGTCTTTATCGGGATGGATGGTCATATAATATTTTTTCGTAAAAATAGTTATTATTACAACAATTAATTTGTTATAACTTTAGGGTGTTGAAAAAAATAAATATTATTTAAGTAAAATGATTTTTTGAATTTAATAATTATGGCAGAAAATATTAAAAAAATTGTAGAACAATTTAAAACAGAAGGTACATTTGATAATGCGAAAGTTTTTGGTGACGGACTCATAAATACAACGTACAGAGTTGAGACCAAAGAAGAAGATGCTCCTAATTATCTTTTGCAGATAATTAATCATCATATTTTTAAAAATGTTCCCGAGCTAACCAAAAATATAAAAAGAGTAACTGATCATATTCGCTCAAAACTGGAAAAGGTTCCGGGGGCAGACCTGAAGCGTCAGGTTATGACACCTATTGACACTATTGATGGTAAGGGGTATGTTTATGAGGAGGCAGAGGACCGCTATTGGAGGATGTTTTTGTTTATTGAGGGTGCACGTTCATATAATCAGTTATCGAATGAACAACAGGCAATAACAGGAGGAAAGGCTTTCGGACAATTCCAGAAAATGCTGTCTGATTTACCGGGTGAACCTCTGTATCCGGTACTGCCAGACTTTCATAATACGGAAATGCGTATTGAGAACTTCAAAAAAAGAGTTGCTGATGATCCGGTTGGCAGGTTGAAGGAGGTACAGGAAGAGGTGGATTTTTTGATGGAACGTTCTGAGGAGTATAAAAAGATAGTGAAGATGGGGCGTGAAGGTATAATACCAGAGCGTATCGTGCATCAGGATACTAAATTCAATAATGTTCTTCTTGATGAGAATGATGAGATCCTGTGCGTTATTGACCTTGATACTGTCATGCCGGGGTATGTTTGTTATGATATAGGAGATGCCATACGTAACGGGGCAAATACCAGTAAAGAAGATGATCCGAACCTTGACAATATAAATATTAACATGGACCTTTACCGGGGATTTATAAAAGGATATTTAAGTGAGGCAATTGATTTTCTGACAGAAGCAGAGATAGAAACGCTGGCTTTTGGGGCAAAATTACTTACTTACGAACAAGCGGTTAGGTTCCTTGATGATTACATCGATGGGGATAATTATTACAGGATCGAATATCCGGAACACAATCTTGTCCGCACCCGTGCTCAGATAAAATTATTAAAAAGTATGGAAGAGAAGTATGACGAGATGGAAAATATAGTAAAAAAGTATGCTAAGAAGTAATTTAAGATGAATAATTAATTGTTTTTACGGGGTGATTGAAGGAAATTCCTGAGGTTTCCCCGTAATTTTAATATGTAATTTTATAGTGAATATTATGAAGTCTTTAGAAATACCATTTTTAAAATTAAAAGATGGTTCATTGGATTCAATATCTGCCGAACTTGATAAACTAACAGGGGATGTGATAGGAGAGGTAAACTGGAGTGATTATCCATATAAACCTGATGTAAATTTTAAGATGGGATACGATGAAGACAATCTTTATTTAAAGTTTCGTGTTCATGAAAAAGCGGTGAGAGCATTAAATACTGAACCAAACAGTTTGGTTTGGGAAGATAGTTGTTGTGAGTTTTTTTGTGATTTTGACGGTAAAGGGTATTATAATCTTGAAACAAACTGTATCGGGACTCAGTTGCTGGGATATGGAGAGCAAATGGAAGACAGGGAGTTGGCTGCTAAGAGCCGTACCCGAGCTGATGTTGATATTATAAGTAAAATAGAAAAAAAATCAACACTAGGCTCAGAACCATTTGATGTAAAAACCGGAGATTTCAGGTATGAAATAGTAATGAAAATACCGGCAGTGGCATTTTATCGTCATAACATCAGATTTAGTAAAGGTCAGCAGTTCAGAGCTAATTTTTATAAATGTGGTGATGAAACACCTGAAGTGCATTTTTTAAGTTGGAATCCTATAAATACTGAAACCCCAAATTTTCATGTTCCAGAGTTTTTCGGAGAAATAAAGCTTATTTAACCCGATTTATGCAGTGGTGGCTATTCAATAGAGAACAATTAATCTGTTTTTGTAGCGGTTGGGGTTTAATTACATATATCTTTTGTGATTTTTCTTAAAATGTAAAGTTAATAATAGTTTTAAACGTTTGTGATTAAATACCATACTTTTTGCAGATAGTTGGTTTTATTATTATGAATAGCAAGTATTTTGAATGCTGAAGATTTAAATATTTATTAAATATTAATGTGTTTTTTGACACAAAAGGTGTATATTTATTAAGGAAATAAGTTTAACAGTTAAAAAAATCCGGTTTAGTTTTAAACCATTATTTTTTTCAACATTATTCTACCGTATGGATGTATACTGCAGATATATTGATGATGAAAGTATTTTAATACGTGAGTTAAAAGGAGAGGGAGATTTTAAAGAAATATATAATTTGTGGCTTAGGCTTATAGAAGAAGGTGGGTTGAGACCAGATATGAAAGGTGTAATAAATGACCTGAGGGAAGCTGGCTTGTTAATGGATGTGCATGAAATTCATAAACTTATTGATTTGTTTGAAGAAAATATTGAACTGTTTTCAAGAATAAAAATAGCAGTAGTGGTAAGTTCCTATAAAAACATTGTATTTCCTATGGTTGGGAATAAAATTTCAAAAAAAATTCAGATAAAACCTTTTAGTACAATCGAGGCAGCACGAAACTGGATAAATGATGATTATTAAATTAATGATTCATCATGTCATTACGTGTGTTAATAATTAAAGATTAAGCCATTCATAAAATATGTAAATCGTTTGTTGAAAAAGAAAATGCTTTGACTTAATTTTAGATTATTAAAAGTAAAAATTATTGCCCGTGTCTGAGGAATCGCCTAAAATTAAATTTAAATATAGTGATAACGGAAAGGTTATAATCCGGGAAGTCAGGGGGAAGGTCAGTTTTTCGGATGTTTATAAATCATGGCTTGAGCTGATTGAAAAGGAAGCCATTAATTCGTCTGTAATAGGATTAATTAATGATTTCAGGGGGGCTGATATGGATGTTAACATAACAGATACCCAAAAAATTCTTTCATTGTTAAGTGATAATAAGGAGTTATTTAAGGGTATTAAAATAGCGGTAATAGTTGATTCTTATAAAAATATCGTTTATCCAATGTTGATTGAAAAAATATCAGAAGAGTCGGTTAAGCCGTTCAGTACTTTTGATGCTGCTTATGACTGGATTATGGGAATTCTTGACTAGCTAAGCTTAATTTCTTCCAGACTTATCTCATTGTTGATATACCAAAGGTAGCCTTTTATATTTGTATATCCCATCTCATTAAGAAGTTTCATATAGCTGAGCACTTGTTTTATGTACTTTATGTTTTTTAATTTTCCGAATTTGTAATCAACCACAATTACACTTTTGTCCTTTTTATTTATCATAACTCTGTCAGGCCGGGAAATACCGTCATTTTTTAATATCGAGGTTTCATTACGAATCTCAAACTTATTGCTGAACCAGTCCTTGTATGGAGGTGATGACAACAGGTGTGTTATTTTTTCTTTTAATTCACTACCTGTAGCTGCCGGCAGTTTTCCTTCAATTATTAATGAGTTGATTGCCGGTTCTATATCATCTTTAGTCATTATTTTTTCAAACAGCAGGTGCATAAGCTTGCCGTGAACCCGGTATGGTTGAAGTATATCGGGATTAAGGGCATCGCTATCGGTATGGATCTTAATTCTTTCGTTGAAGGGAATGGTTTTGAATGGTTTTATCAGGGCATCGGTGAATTCTGTTTTGTTAATGTGTTGTTTTTGCGGATTGCCCAATGTAAAAGTCTTGGTTTCTTCGTTCCATACGCTGTCTGATACCGTTTCCGGAAGCACCTCATTTCCTTCTGTGTTCGTTACGGTTCTGTAAAGAAGCTCTCCTACTGTATTTAATTTTTCAGATCCTACTTTGCTTATGGTAATCAAAGCTTCCCGGGCTCTGGTGAATGCAACATACAGAATGTTCAGGTTGTCAATAAACTGAAGTAAACGTTCTCTGTAAAAATCTTTTGCAAATATTGTTCTGGTAAGTCCGGACCCATATCTGACCGGAACAATCTCAAGTAGATTAAACGGGGCTGTGTCAGGTTTACACCATAACAGTGTGTTGTTTTTTGTTGTATCGAGGTCCCAATGACAAAACGGTACGATAACAGCCTTGAATTCCAGACCTTTTGATTTGTGAATTGTCATTATTTTTACGGCATTCTGACCTTCAGGGGTAGTAATAGAGGTTGTTTTTCCTTTATCTTCCCACCATTCCAGAAAATCGGAAACATTTACCGATTTTGTTGTAATGAAATCCTGTACTTTATTTAGTAATTCTTTTAAATATGGTGCCTGATTGTATTGTAACCATTCCGGAAGCTGTCGGATTAACGATTCCATTAGCTCGAACAAGGGTTTTCCCTTTAATGACTCTATATGCTCAGGTAACTTATCTTCTTTACGGAATTCGTTTCCCGACAGAATGTCAAATGAAATACTCTTTGAATTTATATAGTTGTTACTATCCGATAAAATTTTATTGTATAGCTTAATGTATGCTTTTAATACTTCGTTTGACGGGTTCTGAATAAATTTTAGCTGATTTATTACCATATCCACAGCCGGAGAACTTTCGAGAAACAGGGATTCATCTGATATTACCGGTAGTGGGTTTTCTCCGCTCATCAGGTATTCCGAAACTTTTCGTCCCTCTTTTTTCTCTCTTACAAGAATACATATGTCACGGTATTCATATCCGGAATTTTTCAGCTTGTTTATTTTGTCGATTAACAGAGGTAGAGCAGCATCTTCAAACTCTTTATCTTTAGAGGTTTCAATGAAAGTCATTTCAGTATATCCGCCGCTGTTTTTTTTGTGTGACGGAATCTTTTGTTCTGTGTCTGAATATGCATTAATAATGGTTGTTTCCATTGATTGTTCCTGACTATCCTCTTCAATGGTATCGTTAAAATGTTTTTGCAGGAGTTTTGAGGCCGACTTAAAAATAAAATTGTTGAACAGGATAACTTTTTCAAGACTTCTGTAATTGTACTCGAGTCGTTTGATTTTGCTGTAGCCTGGGAACTCAAGCTCTACTTTACTGTCGAGTAACTTCCACTCCGAATTTCTCCATCTGTAGATGGATTGTTTTACGTCACCCACAATAAGCGAACTTTTACCCTCGCTGAGTCCGTTGCTTATTAATGGTTTAAAGTTATTCCATTGAAGATTGGAGGTGTCCTGAAACTCATCAATCATAAAATTGTTGTATCTGGTACCAGTTTTTTCATAAATGAATGGTGTATCATTTTCATCAATGATGTTTTTCAGCAGGATATTTGCATTTGCAAGCAGAAAAATGTTTTTGTCGTGAGATATCCGGGTTATTTTTTCTGAAATATTGGTTAAAACAGCGAGAGAGCGTATTCTGGATAATACTTCTAACGAAGTGTAATATTCGGTCGATTTTTCGAGAAGATACCTTTTTAGCCTTTCAATTGCTTCTTCAAGTCCGTTAAAATAGCACTCTTCAACTATTTGTTTTCTATCCGCTTTTATGGTTTTATTTATTACATCATCAACCGAGTTGATTTTGAACAGATTTTTTATTAAAGTCTGAACCGTTGTTGCTTTAAAATCTTTACAGTCGATAAGTTTAAAGATGTTTATTAACGGAGACCTTGATTTTCCTGCAAGGTCATCTTTTGTGATGTTGTATTCTTTTAATTTTGATTGTATGGCTTGTGCCAGGATGGTTGTTTCTGATTCGAATGTTTTTTTTAGGTTTTGTAGCGTTTTAACATATTCGTTCATAAACTCAATGCTACCTGTTTTTTCTGCCATTTCGCTGCTTATTCCCTGTAGCTGTTCTTTGAAAAGCTCTTCTCCCAATTCATTCAAATCTCTTGATGTTTTCCAGTCTTTTCCTTCCTGAAGTTTGATGAACGCCTGGTTCAGCATCCATTTTTTCAGCTCCTCATTACCTTCAAGGTTAATTTCTCTCAACAGGGTATCAACAGCTTCGCTGAGTACTGTCTTATAGTTTAGCTCGGTGTATAAATTAGTGGGAAGGCCGGCTTCAAAAGCAAACGACCTTATAACTTTTTGAACAAAACTATCAATGGTTGAAATGCTGAAATGTGAAAAGTCGTTTAGAATATTTGTCAGGATCAGTTTTGCTGTTTTTCTTATTTCATTGCTGCTTTTGCCTGTGTGTTCACAAAGTTTGTCCAGAAATTCCGGATTGTCATCAATGGTCAGGGAAAACAGGTATTCCAGGATTCGGCTTTTCATTTCAGCCGTGGCTTTGTTGGTGAAAGTAACAGCAAGTATCGACTTGTAGTTGTATGGGTTTGAAAAAAGCAATGATAAAAATTCCCAGGCTAAAGTGTATGTTTTTCCTGAGCCTGCAGAAGCCTTATATATTTTCAGGGTGGGATTTTCAGGCATTTATTAATTTTATTTCAAAAATAGTCTGATTTTTTTTATTTGCATAAAAAGGGCAGCCTGATTTATTAACAAAAGAGAGAGTGAAATGTAATATCTTATTACGGAAAAAGGGTGTATGTAGAAAGAATTTTTTATAATAAAGAGGGGATGTTTTGAAAGATGTCGTTTGTATTGTTGTTAAAACCGAAAAATAACCTTTGTAACATCCCCTTTGTAAATCGTGTAATTATTGCTCCGTTTTTTTTAAATATCCTTTGGGTATTATGTTCATCTCGATGTTATGTCTGTTTATAGGTTGTATGTTTTTTATAAGTATTGCCGGGACAAGACGTTTACCGTTATTAACGGTAATATTCATATTTGATGGGGCTTCGCCTTTTGCCAGTTTTTTTGCAGCTTCAACTGTGGCGTATACAAGAGATTCAATAGGTTTGTATATAGTTATGGTTTGAGTTCCTGCCACAATGTTACGTATTGCATTCATATCGGCATCCTGTCCGGCAACAAGTACTCTGCCATCATATCCAAACTCTTTCAGAGCAAGGATAGCTCCGGAGGCTAAAGCATCGTTTCCGCAAAGGATAGCATCAACCTTTCCTCCGTTCTTGAAAAAGTTTTTCATAATCTTGTAACTTTCATCAGGAAGCCAGAAATCGGTGTGTTTATCAATGACTACTTTAATATCTCCTTTATCAATCAGGGGTTGCAGTACATTCATCCATCCAAGGTGTATCAGAAATGCATTGTTGTCGGTTGTCGGACCGGATATCAATGCAAAGTTCCCTACAGGTGATATTTTTGATAGATAATCTGCCTGCAGTTCCCCCAGATAGATATTATCAGTTGAAATGTAATAGTCCACATTGCAGTTTTTAACGAGTCGGTCGTACGAAATAACGGGTATGTTATTGGCGTGTGCTACTTTTACAATTTTAATGGCTTTATTTATATCGCAAGGAATTAAAACAATAACATCAACCCCCTCATCAATAAGTTCAAGAGCCTGTTGATATTGAAGTTCCGGATCACTGTTTGCAACTTTAACAATAGGAACAGCCTTTAAATCTTTAGCCGTCTTTTCAAATAGTTCCTTATCTTTTTTCCAGCGTTCCAGATTAGTATTGTCCATCAAAAATCCTATCTTTGTTTTGCTTTCACAACCACTTAATACAAGAGTGAGGATGTAGATTGCAGGTAAAATGAGTAATTGGAGACAGCGTTTCATGATTCTTTTGTTTTTGAGGTTAGCATTTCATTGTTAAATTACGAAAAAATATATTTATTGTAAAGGCATATTCTGATTTTGTTATGATAGTTAATGGAAAACATTATAAAACCGTTTGGTACAGTTCTGAGGATAATCTGGTATATATGATCGACCAGGTAAAGCTTCCGTTTAAGTTCGAAATTATATCATTTAAAAATTATGTTGAGACGGCTGAAGCCATACGTACGATGATAGTTAGGGGGGCAGGAGCAATAGGAGCTGCAGCCGGTTTTGCCATGGCACAGGCGTTTGTCGAAAACAGGGATGAAGATTTTGTAAACAAAGCAAAAGAGTATATCTCATCAACACGTCCTACTGCTGTAAACCTATTTTATGCAGTTGAGAAAGTTTATGCTGCCGGTATGGTTTCAACATTAGAGGCAGTTAATGCAGCTGTGGAAGTAGCAGAGGAAGATGAAGAAAACTGCAGGAGAATCGGAGAATACGGTAATTCGTTGATAGGAGAAAATTACAGAATATTAACACATTGTAATGCAGGATGGCTTGCGTTTGTAGATTATGGGACCGCTCTTGCTCCGGTATATGTTGCAAATGAGAATGGTAAAAATCCATTTGTTTTCGTTGATGAAACAAGGCCTCGCGGACAGGGGGCCAGACTTACTGCATGGGAACTTAACCAATCTTCGATCAATCACAGGGTGATAGCAGATAATGCAGCTGCTTTTTACATGTCGGGTGGGAGGATCGATATGGTTATTGTCGGGGCAGACCGTATTGCAGCAAATGGTGATGTAGCAAATAAAATAGGCACACTCGAAAAAGCCATTGCTGCAAATTATTATGGAATACCGTTTTATGTGGCTGCTCCTTCAAGTACTTTTGATAGAAACTGTACTTCCGGCAAAGAGATCATAATTGAGGAGAGAGATGAACGGGAGTTACTTTATCATACCGGTCCCGACCGAACAGGACAAATGGTTGAGATTCAGTTGGCATCTCCAGGTTCGCATGGATTAAATCCTGCTTTTGATGTTACTCCCGCAGAACTTATTACCGGTATAATTACTGAAAAAGGGATTTTTAAACCGAATCAGTTACTTGATAATCTCAAATAAAACTTTTTTGTATATATAAAAGTTATTTTTTTTAATTTGGTTTTGATTTGTTGGTATTTGTACTACATTTGTAGCGAAATATTAAAAATAAGTCAGTCTTTGTAATGATTCATAATCTGGTAAATATTACTTCTACTACTTCTACAACAACCACAACCCCTTTGGGGGTATAGAATCATTATATTATTTCCGGTTATTGCCATAGTGCTAAGTATGGGGCTTAAAAAGTCCCGGTTTGTTTTACATTTCTAAATAAAAATCCTGTTTTACTATGAAGGTTTTAAAGTTTGGCGGTTCGTCAATGGGGTCGGCCGAAAGTATAAAAAAGGTTTACAATATAATATCAGACAATAACGAAGTGGTGCATGTAGTGGTTTCTGCACTGGGAGGTACAACCGATTTACTGATAAATGCAGCGAGAAAATCAGCTGCCGGTTCTGATTATTCAGGCTTGCTCGAAGAACTGTACAGCCGGCATGTGAATACAGCCGAAGAACTACAGTCGGGTTTGCAGAAAAGTTTGCTTAACTGTTTCGACGAGAAAATCGGATTACTTTCAAACCTGCTTAAAGGGATTGAACTTACCGGTGAACTTAGCGAAAGGAGTATGAATATTGTAACAGGTGTGGGAGAGCAGCTTTCGGCTTGTATTCTGCATGCATTGATATCCGGTTCTGTTTTATTTGATAGTCGGGAATACATTAAAACAGTAAGAAATGGTTCTAAAAATGTTGTTGATTTTGAAATAACCGGAAAATTACTTGAAGGGGTAAAGAAAAAATCTTCAGATATAAATATCTGGCCGGGGTTTATATCGCGTGATGTGAACGGAGACGATACAACACTTGGCAGAGGAGGTTCAGACTATACTGCTGCAATTCTGGCAGCAGCATTTGATGCCCGGATTTTAGAGATTTGGACCGATGTGGATGGTTTCATGTCGGGTGATCCGCGGGTTATCCGTCGTGCCTACTCAATTGAACATTTGACATATGCCGAGGCTCTTGAGCTTTCACATTTTGGTGCAAAGGTTATTTATCCTCCTACAATTATCCCGGTTTTGAGAAAAGGAATACCTGTTTTGATAAAAAACACTTTTAATCCTGATTTCAGCGGAACTCTGATAGATAATAACAGCAGTGATGAGAAACAGGTTATAAAAGGAGTGTCCAGTATCAGAAATATAGCCCTGATTACACTGCATGGTAGCGGACTTGTCGGTATTACCGGTATTTCAAAACGTTTTTTCAGTTCTTTAGCCGGGGAGAATATTAATGTGATACTTATCTCACAGGCTTCGTCAGAAAGCAGTATTACAGTTGCTGTTAATGACGAGGAAGCAGAGAATGCAGTAAAAGCACTTGAATATGAGTTTGAGCGTGAAATACGTTATCGAGAAGTTACAGGAATTACTGTAGAGAAAGAAATGGCCGTTGTAGCAATTGTAGGAGAGGGAATGAAACATACTTCGGGCATGGCAGGACGCTTGTTCCGAAGTATCGGGGCGAATGGAATAAACCTGTATGCCATAGCACAGGGAGCTTCTGAGCTGAATATCTCTTTTGTGATAAAAGAAAGACATCTGAGAAAAGCTCTTAATATAATACATGAGTCTTTTTTTCTTACAAATTACAGAATTCTGAATATCTTTCTTAGTGGTATAGGAACTGTAGGGGCAAATCTGCTTCAGAAGATTGAATCTCACTCCGAAGAGCTGATGGCGAAAGAAAGAGTAGTATTGAGGCTTGTTGGCGTATCAAACTCAAAAAAAATGATTTTTGATGAAGAAGGACTTTTGCCAGCCGGCATTCCTGAAAATATAGGTAAAGGAGAAGATAGTTCGCCCGATAAATTTACAGAAAAAATACTTGAGTTAAATTTTGCCAACAGTGTATTTGTTGATTGTACTGCAAGTGCAGATGTGGCAGCTGTTTATGAAAAGCTTCTTAACGGAAATGTATCGGTGGTGACAGCTAATAAAATTGCAAGTTCATCATCGTATGACAGTTATAAAAAACTGAAAGATATATCCCGTATAAACGGAGTAAAATATCTTTTTGAAACTAATGTGGGAGCAGGTCTGCCTCTTATTTCAACCATAAACAATATGGTAAACAGCGGAGATTCAATTATACGTATCGTTGCAGTTTTGTCAGGAACACTCAACTTTATTGTTGATGAACTTGGTAAAGGGAATTTGCTGTCTGAAATAATCAGGGAAGCAATGGAAAAGGGCTATAGTGAACCTGATCCGAGAATAGACCTTAGCGGAACCGATGTTCTGAGAAAAATACTGATACTGGTAAGAGAATCGGGATATAAAATAGAACAGGAGGATATTTTGAAAGATCCCTTTGTGCCGGAAAAATATCTGAATACTGCGAATGTTAAAGAATTTCTGGAGATGGTACGTGAACTTGATGAGCCGTTTGCGAAAAAAATACGCGAGCTTAATGAGCAGAAAAAGAGATTGCGTTATGTGGCTTCATTCGAGGAAGGAAAAGCCAGAACAGGCTTTATGGTAGTTGATAGTGAAAGTCCGTTGTATAACCTTGAGAGTAGTAATAATATGGTATTGCTTTGGAGTAAATACTACAACGAACATCCTATGGTGATAAAAGGTTACGGTGCCGGTGCCGATGTAACTGCAGCAGGTGTGTTTGCCGATATTATCAGAGTGGCTAATGTTTAATAACAGAGAAGAAAAGAAAATGAAAAAAATAGTAATCCTTGCTGATGGCTCTGCAGATGAGCCTATGCAAATGCTGAAAGGACAAACTCCTTTAATGGCAGCTTCAACACCTAATATAGACAGGCTGTGTGAAATGTCGGTTACCGGAATGTTGAAAACCGTTCCCGATTCATTGCCGCCTGGAAGTGAGGTGGCAAATATGATGATAATGGGTTATGATGCAGAAAAATATTACCGGGGCCGTGGTGTTCTCGAGGCATCTGCTCTTGGTATTAAAACAGCGGAGAATGACCTGGTAATGAGATGCAATATTGTTACTGTTAATGATGATATAATAGAGAATCATTCGGCAGGACATATTTCGACAGAAGAGGCCGGAGTTCTTATTAAAGCCCTTAATGAAGAGTTAGGAAGTGATGTGGTTGAATTTCATACCGGGGTAAGTTACCGTCATGTATTGATAATTAAAGGTGCTGCAAAACAAAAACCGGAGTGTACCCCACCGCATGATATCCCCGGAAAGAAGTACGGCGATTTTATGCCCAAAGCTGAAGACTCTGATTTTCAATTTTTTTTGAACAAACTTATGCTTAAATCGCAGGAAGTACTGGATAATCATCCGGTAAATGAAAAGCGAAGAAAAGATGGAAAGCCTGTTGCAAATATGATTTGGCCCTGGTCGCCGGGAAGTAAGCCTCTGATGCCATCTTTAAGTTCGATGTACGGAATCGGCAGCGGTTCGGTAATATCAGCTGTTGACCTTATCCACGGACTTGCCGGATTTGCCGGACTAAAGTCTGTTTTTGTAGAGGGAGCCACAGGGTTGTATGATACAAATTACCGGGGTAAGGCTGAAGCTGCTATTAAAGCTGTTCAAGATGATGATTATGTGTTTTTGCATATTGAAGCTCCCGACGAAGCAGGACATGAAGGTAATGCAGAACTGAAAATAAAAACGATTGAAGACATTGATCGTTTTGTTGTGGGGCCGGTTTTAAATTATGTATTATCAGTAAAAGATGACATTGCACTGGCTCTTTTGCCGGATCATCCGACTCCGTGTGAAAAGAGGACCCATACACGAAACCCGGTGCCGTTTATGATTTATAAACCGGGAATCAAAGGAGATAGAGTAAAAGAGTTTAATGAAATTTCGGTTGCTGAAGGAGATTACGGTAACATTTATGGTACTGAATTTATGAAGATTCTGAACCTGTAAAAACAAATGAAATGTCAGTGGCTGACATAAAGCCGGTGGTTGTAATAATTATGTTATAATGTAGTAAAATAATAACTGTTGTATTTAAGAGCTGTTTGGGATATTTATATGTTAGTTATTTAATAAATTAAAAAAATGAAATTTTACAGTACAAACAATAAAGAAGTAAGACTGTCTGTTAAAGAAGCTGTGATTAAAGGACTGGCTTCCGATAATGGTTTATTTATGCCGGAGGTTATTCCTGTATTGCCAGAGTCATTCTTTAAAAATATAGAACAAAGGGAGTTGCCAGAAATAGCATTTGAGGTTCTTAAACCATTCTTTACACCTGATATTCCCGAAAACAAATTCCTGGAGATAGTGCAAGGTGCATTTACATTTGATATACCCCTGAAAAATATCGAAAACAGCATTTCGGTTCTTGAGCTTTTTCACGGGCCAACATCGGCATTTAAAGATGTTGGTGCCAGATTCCTGGCAAGAGTCCTGTCATGGTTTGTTAAAGATCTTGACCGTGAAGTATATGTGCTGGCGGCTACGTCAGGAGATACCGGAGGGGCAGTTGCCAATGGCTTTTATAACGTAGAAGGAGTTAAGGTCGTGGTGTTGTATCCGTCGGGAATGGTAAGTGAGCGTCAGGAGAAACAGTTTACAACACTGGGCAACAATATATCTGCTCTTGAGATTAAAGGTACATTTGATGATTGTCAGAAACTGGTAAAAGGTGCTTTTCTGGATGAAGAACTAAACAGTAAACTTTTTCTGACTTCTGCCAATTCTATTAATATTGCACGTTTGCTGCCTCAGATGGTTTATTATTTTTATGCATATGCCTGGTTGAAAAACAAAAATAGTGACCTGGTGGTGTCGGTACCCAGCGGTAATTTCGGGAATTTAACAGCAGGAGTTATTGCATATAAGATGGGGCTTCCTGTAAATCGTTTTGTAGCTGCTACTAATATTAATGATGTTGTTCCGCAGTACCTTGAAACAGGAAAGTATACTCCGCGTACGTCGGTGCAGACGCTTGCAAATGCGATGGATGTGGGCGATCCGAGTAACTTTGTCCGGTTGCTTGATGTTTTCGGTGGAGACAGGGAGCAAATGAACAGACTTATTTCCGGATATGTTGTTGATGACAAAACCATAAAGAAAACAATAAAAGATGTATATGATAATACAGGCTACGTATTGGATCCGCATGGTGCATGTGCGTACACGGCATTAAAGGCATTGAAGAAAAACCCGGCTGAAGGAGTTTTTCTGGCTACAGCTCATCCGGCAAAATTTCCGAAGGTAGTAGAGGAACAGACAGGTAAAACAATTCCGGTACCCGAAGAGATGAAAAAGTTCATGAGTCGTAACAAGCAAAGCTTTGTAATGAATCCTTCATCGACAGAATTGAAAAAATTCCTTATGAAGTAACCTGATTATATTTATTACCTGTTTTGGCACGGTTTTAGAATGTATTAAACAGTATGGCAAATTCTATTAATTACATATCTAAATTTATTGTTAAAAGATTTTTGCCATTAACGTAAAAAAACTATTTTTACGCCCGTTAAAGACGGGGAATTTATTAATTAACATAAACTAAAACAAAAAATTACAAGTTATGAAGTATTTACTGACCTTATCCCTTGCATTGTTTGTGATGACAGGTATTATGGCACAGGATAAAACCGCTGCCGAGTATAAGAATGAAGGTAATGCAGCTTTAAAATCAAAAGATTTCAAAACTGCTCTTGCTAATTATGAAAAAGCAATTGAACTTTGGGGCGACAGTGAAGAGCTTGATGCACCAACAGTATACAATGCAGCAACAAGTGCCAGAAAACTTAAGGACTATGATAAAGCAATTGAATATTATAAAAAATCGAAAGAACTGAATTATCGTCCGGATATATCAACTTACTATATTGCTTTCTCATTAAAGAATCAGGGAAAAGAAAAAGAGATGGAGCAGGTTCTTTTGAGTGCATTGAAAGAATTTCCTAACAGCAAGTATATCGGTCATATGAAAAAGATGCTTGTTACTTACTATCTTAAAGAAGGTTCGGTTCCATTCAATGAAGCAGCAAAAATATGGGAGTCTTATAACAGTCTAAGCGAAGCACAAAGGACAAAAGAGCTTTATGATAAAACTGCAGTGAAGGCCAATGCAAAATATGAGGAAGCAAAGCCGTATTTTGAAAAGGTACTGGAGATTGATCCTACTAATGCAAATGCTAAAAAAGCTCTTACTGAAATTAACAATAACCTAAAGGGTAAAAAAGCTTAAAATATATCTTTATGTAAATGAAAAGGTTGCCGGATGGCAACCTTTTTTTTGTTTTAAAAACATCTGTTTTTTGAAACCAACCGTTATGAGATGCGTATTAGTAATATCAATAAATAAACACAAAAAAATAAAAATGCATATGAGAAAATTTTTTACCCGTATTTTCATTATTATACTTATTTCTACTTTAGTGCCACAGTTATCAATTTCTCAGGATCTTGGTGTTTCATTTCAAAAAGATACTGTTTTAAAAAATATAACAACAATAAAAGTAAAAGGATACTATTGTAAAGTTTTAGTAAAAAAGAATAATGATAATGCAGTAAAACTTCATGCTGTATTAAAGTCTGACCAGTCAGACGGATATAAACTTATTACAAAAATTACAAATCATGTTCTTGATGTTTGGGTCAGCTTTCCGGAATCGTGGAAGTCACGTGCAGGTGAGCTAGTGTTCTATGTGCCTGATTCTGTAAAGCTTGATATTGAGAATACTTCGGGGTATTGTACAGTGAATGAAGTTAATGCTAAGAATATAAATGTAATAACCAAAAGCGGTAAAATTACTATTAATAAATGCAGTGCAAACATAATGGCCTCTACGGTGTCTGGTGAGGTCTATATTGATGAGGTTACAGGCTCGGTTAGTGTCCGGAGCAAAAGCTCAAATATTTATCTGTATCGAATTAAAGGTGATGTTGCAGCAAATACTTCAAAAGGAAAGATTCATCTGGATAACATAACCGGAAATGTGAAAACTGCAAGTTCGAGTGGTGAACAGGAACTGGAGAACATAGAGGGAGATATTCTGGCAAAATCATTGTCGGGTAAAATAAAAATCTCTGTTGCTGAAGGAAAGATACAGGTCTTGGGAGGTTCGGGAGATGTTCAGTTGTTTCAGACAAAAGGAATTCACGAAATAAAAACAACCAAAGGAAGTCAGACAGGAACAAGAATCTTGCTTACCGGTGCTTCTAAATTTACGAGCACAGAGGGTAAGATAAAAATGAGATTTGAAAATCCTAAAGAGCAGATTACTTATAAACTTGTTTCGGAAAAAGCATTTGTATTTGCTTTAGGCAAATCGAAAAAGAAAAAGCTCAATGTGGGCAAGGGGAGCATACTGGTAGAAGCATATAGCACAACAGGTTCCCTGGCATTTTATTAATGTCCGGGATTTATCGTGTTGTTGTAAGCTCCAGTACCAATGTGGGCTCAAATCTTGAAGTAGGCATTACATTGATGGTATTGCCTATTTCTTTGAATGATTCGAGAGCAAAATCAAGCTTGTTGTTTTCGGCTGATATATGAGAAAGAAAAATGTGTTTCAGTTTTGAGCTTTTCAGGTTTTTTACAAGCTCTGCAGCCTGATTGTTCGAAAGGTGTCCGTTTGCCGATGCAACTCTGTTTTTCAGGTGCTGAGGGTATGGGCCGCTCCAAAGCAAATCTTCATCATAATTGGATTCCAGAAAAACTGCATCACATTTATTCAGATGTGATGTTACATTTTCACATGGTTCTCCAATATCGGTCAGTACTCCGATGTTAAATCCATTTATACTCACACGAAAACTTACAGGATCAACAGCGTCGTGATTTTTGCTGAAAGAGTGTACTGTAAATTCCCCAATTTGTATGGAATCACCTGCTTCGAAATGCACGACTTTTTCGGGTCGGTCGGTTGGCCTGGCCCTGTTGTATGTTTTTGGAGTGAAATATGCAGGAATGGAGTGGAGGTCCGATAAAACACGTATTCCTCTCATATGGTCGGCGTGCTCATGAGTGATGAAAACTGCTTTTACTTTTCTGATGTCCAGGTTTTTCATCTTCATTCGCTGAAGTATCTTCCGTCGTGAGATTCCTGCATCGATAAGAATAGCCTCTTCATTATTGCCAATGTAGTAGCAGTTGCCGTTGCTTCCTGATGCTATTGCACATATTCTGACCATATCGGTTCTGTTATTGTATTATCTGTGATGTAAAGTTTTTCCCGCCTGCATGATTCTCATACAATGCCTTTGTTTCTTCCATGGTTTCACGAAGCTTATCTTCATTTCCAAAGCCGATTATGATCATCAGAAAAGTAGTTGTATCCTCAGTTACCATTGTTCGTACCGAATCGCTTGTTGGAGTACCAAAAGCTCCGGTGTCGTCTCTGAATACCGGCAGTTTCTCAATGTTCAGCATCCCGCGTCCGATACCTTCATAAGGTTCATTTTTTTCACCTATACCGAATGTAATATCTCCATTTATTTTATCATAGTCATATCCGCAAATGGAGTATCCGGTGTTTATTGAGATAAGGTTAAGTATATCCACTACATTGTTGATGAAATACAGACCTTTGCCGTTTGCTACTCTTCTCATGAGCGATTCTGATGCTGGCCGGTAACGGTTAGGGTCTTTACCAAGTTTACGGTATGCATCTTTGTTTGCTTTCACTGTTTCAGTTTCTCGTATACTTTCAGGAGTAAGAATTTTTTCCAGCTCTTTCACCCTGTTGTCGAGCATCTGTTTGAGCTCTCCTGAGGAGGGCTCTGTTCTGACATTAAACTTTAAAACACCCAGTATTAGGTCAGGTAGTTTTTCTTTGATATTTTCTGATATGACAATGTTTTTCATCGGAATATTTTTTAATCCGGAATAACCAACCGATAATACTGCAAAGAAAGTGATTTTGATATTAAATACGTTATAAGTAAAAGTACAAAAGTTCAAATAATTTTTAAATAAGCTAATTCGGTTTATTTTTGTTAATCAATTAAAATATTAAAAATGATGAGTGGATTTCCGGGTAAGTTGAGAGCTGTGTTTTTCGATATGGACGGTGTTTTGTACGATTCAATGAACAATCATGCCATAACCTGGGTAAATAGTTTTAAAAAGCTCGGGGTTGATTTTAAACCGGAAGAGGCATATATGAATGAGGGCAGGACCGGAGACGGCACCATTACCCTGACATTTAAAAAATATCTTAACCGGGAGGCAACCGAGGAGGAAAAGGAAGCGGTATATCGTGAAAAAGTTGCGTTAATGAATGAAAGGCCGCCTGCTGAAATTTTTCCCCGAATGCAGGAACTTGTTGATAAACTCAGGATTTCAGGAATTAAATGCTTTGTTGTAACAGGTTCCCGGCAACCGTCATTGCTTGGGAAACTGAACAGGGATTTTGGGTTTGAATCTGACAATATAGTTTCTGGTCATGATGTGTTAAAAGGTAAACCGCATCCGGAACCATACCTGATTGCATTAGAGAAATCGGGGTATGAAAAAGATGAAGTTCTGGTGATTGAGAATGCACCTTTAGGAATACAATCGGCGAAATGCGCAGGCTTGTATACTATTGCAATAAATTCCGGAATTCTGGATGATGAGGTTCTGGTAAAAGCAGGAGCCGATGAATTATGCCACACTTCGGAAGAGTTGTCGGAAATATTACTTAATACAGCGCAGCAGGTCGGTGAATATGAATGAAGATGTATTGCTGCACTTTGCCGATAATGACTTTTGAATAACAGCTCCGGCTTTTTGACCCAGAAAAAACGAACCTATAATAAACGGATACGTATACCATGCAAAGCCTATATCGGAATATATGCGCATGATAATGATAAAAGGAATGGGAATGTGAACAGCGAGAAACCATTGAACTGAGAATTTCTTTACGTTATTTCGCCAATACCCGAATGGTATATTCATTAAAAAAGTAACTATGCAGATGATGGTTAGCTTAACAGCCATTTTCGAACAAAATTAAAGTTGTTGTATAAAAATGTTTACCCGGCTCAAGTATAGAAATATTTTTTCATTTTTCTTCCTTTTTGTGTTTTCTTTTTTAGCACAACCTCAGTTAAGGAAAATAAACAGGACTTTTCAGAATTTCCGGGAAATATATTATGTGCTGGATAGCGATACATCTGTAAAGCATGGAAATTATAAGCTGTTTTACAAAAGCAATATTATAGAGAACGGTTTTTATGATCATAACAAAAAAACCGGGAAATGGCAGTTTTTTTACTTGCAGGGTGTGTTTGAATATGAATATGACTTTACCAATAGTAAACTGCTGAGAGTCTCCGAAGGAAATAAAAGGTATAATAAAGAACTGAAAATAACGCCAAGTCTTTTTGTTGGCAGTCCGTTAAAACCTTATTTGTTTATTGTTTCCAACATACATTATCCTAAAGAGGCAAAGGAAAAAAGGATTGGCGGGAAAGTTATTTTAGCTCTTAAAATAAACCGGAAGGGTGAACTTGAGGATATGTATCTTTATCAGAGGTTAAATCCCCTTCTTGATGATGAAGTAATGCGGGTGGCCCGCCTTTTTCCATCAGACTGGCGTTGGTTTCCTGCAACACGAAACGGAGTTCCCGTAAACGATGAGTATCGTATTACCATTGAGTTTGATCCTGACGATTTATAGTCGGTGTATATATGAAAATATACCTTTCTGCTCTGTACATTTTATGTAATCCCGAATCTCTTCTCCTGGTTGCAAAAAGCATTTCCTTTGATGACTGAAAAAGTGTATCTTTGCACCCTTGAAATTTAAAGATGTTCGGAGAAGTTCCGACAAAATGAAGAGTATAAAATGTTTTGGAAATGAATATAGAGAATAAGATAAAGGAATCGGTTGCAAAAGCAGTAAAAGACTTGTACGGACATGATATAAAAAGTGAATCGGTACAGTTAAACCTTACACGAAAAGACCAAAAGGGAGATTATACTGTTGTTGTATTTCCGTTGCTCAGGATATCGAAAAAGAGCCCGGAAGAAACTGGTAATGAAATTGGAAATTATCTTAAAGAAAATTTGTCTGAAATTGCTGTTTTTGAAGTGATAAAAGGGTTTCTTAATCTATTACTTTCGCACTCGTACTGGATTAGTTCGCTGAATGATGTTAAAGGTGATGATGATTACGGGTTTGTTCATGCAACAGAAGAATCACCTCTGACAATGATAGAATATTCTTCGCCTAATACAAATAAACCATTACACCTGGGACATATCAGGAATAATCTTCTCGGGTATTCTCTTTCGCGAATTGTATCGGTAAACGGAGAGAAGGTGATAAAGACAAATATTGTTAATGACCGCGGTATCCATATTTGTAAATCAATGCTTGCCTGGCAAAAGTGGGGTAATGGGGCCACTCCGGAAAGTACAGGAAAAAAAGGTGACCATCTGGTAGGTGATTTTTATGTAAAGTTCGATCAGGAATATAAAAAAGAGATTGCAAAACTGATGGAAGCGGGGCTTTCAAAAGAAGAAGCTGAAGCAAAGTCGGAACTGATGGCTGAGGCTCGTGAAATGCTTCGCAAATGGGAAGCAAAGGATCCTGAAGTTTATAAGCTTTGGCAGATGATGAATAATTGGGTTTATAAGGGGTTTGATGAAACATATAAGGCACTTGGCGTCGATTTCGATAAGATATATTATGAGTCGGAAACATATAAAATAGGAAAAGAGGAGGTGCTTCGTGGTCTTGAGATGGGGATTTTTTATAAAAAAGAGGATGGCAGTGTGTGGGCAGACCTTACCAAAGAGGGACTTGATGAAAAACTTCTTTTAAGAAGTGACGGAACAAGTGTATATATGACACAGGATATTGGGACGGCAAAAATGCGTTTCAATGATTATCCGATAAACAACATGGTGTATGTAGTTGGTAATGAGCAGAATTATCATTTTAAGGTTTTGTCGTTATTGCTTGATAAACTCGGATATGAATGGGGAAAAGATCTGGTTCACTTCTCATATGGAATGGTGGAATTGCCCGAAGGTAAGATGAAATCGCGGGAGGGAACAGTTGTGGATGCCGATGATCTGATAGCTGAGATGGTAAATACAGCCCGTGATATGTCAAAAGAGCTTGGAAAACTCGACGGCTATACCGAAGAGGAAGCGGAGAAGGTATATTATACGATAGCTATGGGGGCTCTTAAATATTTTATACTTAAGGTTGATCCCAAAAAAAATATGACATTTGATCCTCGTGAATCAATTGATTTTAATGGAAATACAGGCCCCTTTATTCAGTATTCGTATGCCAGAATTCAATCGGTACTAAGAAAGGCAAAGGATAAAGGTATTACATTGCCAGAGAATCTTCCGGGCAGCGTTGAGCTATCGGAAAAAGAGACCCAGCTTCTTCGTATGGTAATGAATTTTCCTAATATTGTAAAAGAGGCAGGTAAGGTGTACAGTCCGGCAGTTCTTGCAAACTTTGCTTATGAGCTTGCCAGAGAATTTAATCAGTTTTATCACGAAATGCCGATAGTGTTTGAAGAGGATGAAGCTAAGCGGGAAGTACGGCTTGTGTTATCAGATACAGTGGGTAAAGTTATAAAGAATGCTATGTGGTTGTTGGGGATTGATGTTCCCGAAAGGATGTAGTTATTTTTAAAACTTTGATAAATGTTTATTGAAAAGTCTCAGCCAGGCAAGTGCTGCACTGGTTGTGGAGAATACTTTTCTTTGTGTATGTCTGCTCCAGGTTAATTGAGCAAATATTGATAACATGGCTGTTAGTTTAGGTGATGATACCACAAACGCAGCTTTAACCATTTTGTAGCCCTTCGTTGACTCCTGGGCCATATCAGAGATATTCTTATAATCCTTAACAGTAAAGTTTAGCTTTGCATTTCTCAGGTCATAAAGCAGCAGAAGAGTATCTCCTTTGATGCGCTGTTCGGAGAAATTTTTGCTTAACTCTTTCAGCTGATCGAAAGTGACCTCGCCGGTAAAGTTAATGTGTATGATGTTATCTGTAAATTCGTGAGTTATCATTAATCATAAATGTTAATTGCCTTATTTCTTCGCGTCATTAATGGTTCAGTAACCAGTCTTTAAGTTCACCGGATAAAAGAATCTGTTTAAGAATATTTTTTTTAGTGTCATCGGGAAGTTTCTGAAGAATAAGATCTGTTTCTGTTTTTTTCAGCTCCTCATTCTGTTCTTCCGTGAGTGTTCTTTTCAGTTCTTTAGATTTAGCTCCGGTAAGTGCGTTTTCAAATGCTTCCCAGATAAAGTGAAGATTGGTATTGTTGGATGGCTTTTCACTAAAATTATCAGATAGCTCTATTTCGCTTATTATTGTTTGTAATGTCTCTTTACAAATGGCTTTTACAGGATCTTTGTTTCCTGATTCGTCGCGTAATGACCAGCTGCTGTATTCATATTCAATAGTCTCAATTGACCTGGTACGAAAATTGTTTTCACCGAAAATTGAGCTTAGAATAAGTATCGTAGATCTTTTCCAGGCTGACAATTCAAAATTGGGTTCTTCCAGTTTTTCCAGCTGCCTGTTAAGTAATTCTATGTACTTATTTTTTGTATTCATTTAGACTGATTAAAAGCATTATCCGTCAGTGAGGTCGCAAAAGTAATGAAATTTTTCAGCAAGCTTATTTTGTAGTACCCTGTTTTAAGGATTATTTAATTATATGTCTTATTTTTATGATATTATAACAATACACTAACATTTTATATTAGCTATTATAATATATGAATTTATTTAATAAAATAAAATAAAAAAAGGAACCTTTCTTTATGAAAGATTCCTTTAAATGTTTTTTTATGTTTAAACTTTAAAACTGTGCCAGAGTTTCTTGTATTATTTTAATAGCATCCCTTAATTGTTCTTCTGTTATAACCAGCGGTGGAGCAAATCTGATAATGTGGTCGTGTGTAGGCTTGGCTATAAGTCCGTTATCTTTCATAGCAACGCAAACATCCCATGCCGTTTTCCCATCTTTTGGTTTAATTACAACCGCATTCAACAACCCTTTACCTCTCACTTCTTCTATCATATCCGAATTCACAGCTTTCATTTCATCGCGGAATATCCTGCCTAATTTTTCAGCATTATCAGCAAGTTTTTCATCTTTAATAACATCAAGAGCTGCAATTGCCACTTTAGCAGCCAGAGGATTTCCACCATAGGTTGATCCGTGTTCTCCGGGTTTAATTACCAGCATGATATCGTCATCGGCAAGAACTGCCGAAACAGGAAATACACCTCCTGAGATTGCTTTGCCAAGAATAAGCACATCGGGTCTGACATCTTCGTGATCGCATGCAAGAAGCTTTCCTGTTCGGGCAATTCCGGTCTGGACTTCATCGGCAATGAATAGCACATTCTTTTCCTTACACATCTCATATGCCTTTTTAATATATCCTTCATCAGGAACATAAACACCTGCTTCGCCCTGTATCGGCTCAACCAGAAATCCTGCAACATTGGGGTCTTCAAGCTCTTTCGCAAGAGCATCAAGATCGTTGTAAGGAATCTTCACAAACCCGGGTGTGTAGGGTCCGAATCCTTTGTATGCATCAGGATCGGTCGACATTGAAATAATAGTGATAGTACGTCCGTGGAAGTTACCGTCACACACTATGATCTTGGCTTCGTTCTCGGGAATGCCTTTCTTCTCATAACCCCATTTTCGGCAAAGCTTAAGTGCAGTTTCGTCGGCTTCCGCACCGGTATTCATCGGCAGCACCTTGTCGTATCCGAAGTAGTTTGTAATATACTCTTCAAACTCGCCGAGGGTACTGTTGTAAAATGCCCTGGAAGTAAGGGTAAGCTTTTGTGCCTGTTCGGTAAGGGCATTGATAATACGGGGATGACAGTGTCCCTGGTTTACTGCTGAATATGCCGAAAGAAAATCATAATACTTTTTGCCTTCCACATCCCAGACAAATATACCTTCGCCTTTGTCAAGCACTACAGGTAGCGGGTGATAGTTATGGGCTCCAAACTTCTCTTCTCTCGCAATGTAATCATCCGGAGTCATCTTTGTTGTTGTCATAACAATTCAGTTTTTGGTTTTAATATTAGTGTGTTTAAAGGCAAATTTAGGTTTATTCTTTTAAAAAGCGATATTAAAAGATGATGAGTTTTATCAGTGTAATAATGCAAATCTCCGGTTGAGGATTCAACCAGATAGGAATCAATTAAAACTCAGCGTGTAAATTTAAGTTTATGCGTCGTGAAGTAAGATAGTTTGGAACTGCATACTGCCGGTTATCGACATCTGTTACCCAGAAATACGATATTGTATTGTTAATGTTGAAAAGATTAAAAATTTCGAGTCCTACCCAGAAACGTTTGAATGTTTTATTTTTTCTGTTTTTATCGAAAACAGATGTGAAATCCTTTGAGAAACCAATATCAACTCTCCGGTACGGAGGCATGCGTAAAGTGGCCTTATATCTCGGAGAACGTGGAGGCCCAAAGGGAAGTCCGGACCCGAATATCATATTCAGGTGTACTTTAAATGTCGGGTTTTGTGGAAGGTAATCCTGAAAAAATAATGAAAAGTTAACTCGTTGGTCGGAAGGTCTTGGAATGTAGCCGGGATAAACAATGTGTTGGTTTCCGTCTTCATCGGTTTCAATGTAAAAATCGTTCAGTATGTCTTCTTTGGTTTGCATAACCGACAGAGTGGCCCACGATTCCAGTCCTTTCACCAATTCCCCGCTTACCTTCATGTCTATACCTGTTGCATAGCCTTTTGCGCTGTTTACCCCGGTATATCTTATTCTTACATTATCAATGTAGTAAGGGATAAGATCTTTCATATGTTTGTAATAAGCTTCAGTGGTAAATTTGAATGGTTTCTCATTAATATTAAAGTACAGATCGCCTCCGAGAACATAATGTATTGATTTTTGTGCTTTAATATCATGATTAATTGTGCCGTCGGGCAGTCGTAGTTCTTTGTAGAACGGGCTTTGGTCATATACACCTACCGATGCTCTTAACCTGAGATTCTGTTTGTCGGCAGGAATGAAACTAACATTTGCTCTTGGTGATATTAATAATTCGTTATTAAACGACCAGTAATTAAATCTGACACCGTAATTAAAAAACAGGTTTCCTGCATCTGTTTTCCATTGATATTCATCCTGTAAATATCCTGTCATTCTGTGAGTACTGATATCAATATCCATATTCAGAGAATAGGCAAGTTCCAGTTTTTCGGGGCTGGAAGGTATTGAGTAACCGGCCGAATCCTGCATTTCCCATTCATTTATGTAATCTGAAAAGGATTCATGCTGGTATTTAACCTGCCATGTTACAAGGTGTTCGTTGAAACGATGTTTGCCTCTTAAGGCTATGTTTTGCACATCACCAACAAGAGAGTTTCTGGCATGCTGAAGATAGCTGCCTACACCTATGTTACTTACGCCTTCCTCATATTGTTCCTCTTCCTGTACCTTATCCATCTCCTGTAACCAGTATTGTCCCAGAATATCGTAAGTTTCTTCTTCAACAGTTCTGAAAGCCGACACAAGGACTTTGTACCGGTTTTTTGTATTACGTAAATGGGTGAGTGCAACAGAGGCAAAACCGGTATTGAACAGGTCTTTTTCCTCTCCTTCAAAATATATTTTTAGTTTTTTGGCTTCATTGATAGTGCCGAATTCAGTCTCTCTGTCTTCAGGTATAAAGTTATAGGAATTACGTGAGTAATATCCAAGTCCTTCCAGCATCCAGGTTTTGTTGAAATGATAAGTAAGATAAGCTTGTGCATCGAAAAAATCAGGATTATAATCTCCTGATACATCCATCGTTCCAAGCATGTATTTATTTGTTTTATACCTTATGCCCGCAATATAACTAAGTTTTTTGTTTTTGTCAGTTCCTTCCACATGGGCGGTGGCACCCAGCAGGCTAACCGAGGCACTACCAGCAAATTCTTCAGGTTGCTTGTATTTAATATCAAGAACCGATGACATTTTATCTCCGTATTCGGTATTGAAACCACCTGGTGAAAATTTAACAGATGAAACAAGATCCGGATTGACGAAACTTAATCCTTCCTGTTGTCCTGCACGTATCAGAAACGGCCTGTATACTTCTATGTCATTTACATAAACCAGATTTTCATCATAGTTGCCTCCTCTTACTCTGTACGATGAGCTTAATTCATTGTTCGATGTAACTCCAAGCTGGGTTTTAACAAGGCCTTCTATATTCCCGCCTCCTGCATCAGGTAATACATTTGCCAGATTTGCATCTATTTTTGTCAAAGAGCCGTTCGTTCTGTCTCCTTTTACATTTACTTCAGCAATTTGCTCATTTTTTATGGTCAGTCCTATTTTTATGTCTGAGGTTTTATCTCCTTTATTTATCGTATACTCTTTTGTATTATATCCTACAGATGAAATTTGCAGAGTGATGGGATAAACAGGTTTGGTACGAATAGTAAACCTTCCTTTTTTATCGGTAATGGTCCCTGCAGTGGTTCCTTTTATCACAATGTTTACCTGCTCAACGGGAATGCCAGCAGAATCGGTTATGGTACCAGTTATTACAACAGTATTCTGCCCTTTTATTCCGGCAGTAAAACATAATGTCAGAATTAATAGAAAAAGTGTATATCTGGTACCCATATAATAATTTCAATGCTGAATGCGAATATAATACAAATCAAATTATTATATTAAAAAACGTTAATGTAATCGTTTTTATTTTGTGCAGATTTATTTGCCGGTTTATATCAAAAGGAGGCAACGAGCTGTATTTGTTAGTTTATGGTGTTTATATATTTAAAAAATTTAATCGGATTAAAAATATGGTTAGTTTTGTGGTAGTGACAATTTAAACTGATTAAATTTATTGATAGTGAAAAATAAAGTAGTTGTACCGGTAAACATACCCAAAGAAGGGTTTTATAGTGTTCTTGAGAATTGGGATATCGTTTTTCCGTCGGGAAAGAAGCATAACCGGGAGGAGTTTTTGGAACAAATAATTGATACTGATGTTATAGTCTCCATTTTCGGGATGAAGCTTGAAAATTCTGATATTGAAAAAGCTGTAGATCTGAAAATGATCGCCAACTACGGTGCGGGCTACGACAATATTGATGTCGATTTTTGCACAAAGAAAGGGATACTTGTTACTAACTGCCCCAATCCGGTAACAGAGCCGACAGCAGAGCTTGCTTTTGCACTGATGCTGGCTGTGGCACGAAGGGTTGTGGAAATGAATGAGCGATTGAAATCGCCCGAGCCGTTGAAATGGGGTGTGATGCGTAATTTGTCATCCACCTTGGTAGGCAAACAACTTGGAATAATAGGTATGGGAGCTATAGGACGGGCTGTTGCACGCAGGGCTGTTGCTTCAGGAATGAAGGTTGTGTATTATAACCGCCATAAGCTGAGTGATGATACAGAGAAACAGCTCAATGTTCGTTGGGTTCCGTTTGATGAATTGCTTAAAACATCTGATTATGTTTCACTGAATGTGCCGCTGACGCCGGAAACAAAAGGAATGATGGGAGAGAAGGAGTTTGAAATGATGAAGGATACGGCCTATCTGATAAATACTGCCAGAGGGGCAGTGGTAAAAGAGCAGGAATTGATAAAGGCACTTCAGGATGAAATGATTGCAGGTGCGGGTTTAGATGTTTTTGAAAATGAACCGAATATTCCGCAGGAGTTCCTTGACATGAAGAATGTGGTTGTGATGCCACACCTGGGGTCGGCAACAATGGAGGCACGTGAAGAGATGTCGCGTGTTGTGGCGCAGAACATCAAAGCTGCTTTTAGCGGTGAAATACCGCCGAATATAGTAAATCGTGAAGTCTGGGATAACTGGAAAATGAAATTATAAGATTGTGGTTGGTTCTTAGTTCTTAGTTTTTGGTTGTTTGGTTAATGGTTTTTAGTTATTAATGCTTGTGATGATGTTAGCTTTAATTAATATTTCCGTAGCAGAGCGAGGAAGTTTACCCAATCAACCAACCAATCAACCAACCAATTAACCAACCAATTAACCAACCAACTAACCAACCAACTAACCAACCAACGAACTAACTAACTAACCAACTAACCAATTAACCAACCAACTAAAAACCAAAAAATGGTACAACAAACTGAATTTACTCTTTCTGCTTTTAAGCGTGGATGCCATCTTATAACAAGTCACATTGTTTCACGCCTTCCGGAGTTGCCGGATGCGGGATTGCTGCAGGTGTTCATTAAACATACTTCGGCAGGATTGACACTTAACGAAAATGCCGATCCTAGTGTGCGCAGGGATATGGATTATATTCTGGATAATGTTGTTCCTGCCCGAGATCCGGGATATGTTCACACCCTTGAGGGGGATGATGATATGCCGGCACATGCTAAATCTTCACTTATCGGTTCATCTGTTACTATACCCATAACAAGCGGCCGCCTGAATCTCGGGACGTGGCAGGGGATTTACCTGTGTGAATTCCGCGATTATGGCGGACCAAGAAAAATAGTCGTTACTATTGTTTCATAACATATGGTAATTTGCCTTTCAATCCGTAACCTCTGATAAAAGTCATTTATAAAGGTGTAGGATATTTACTATATTCGTGAACAGAGTGTTTTAGTTTTAAATTGAAACTGAAGTTTACGATATGGAAAAATTACTTTTACTTGGTGCCGAAGCAATAGCTCAGGGCGCAATCGACGGAGGAGTATCGGGTGTTTATGCTTACCCGGGAACTCCATCTACCGAGATCACCGAATATGTTCAGGATTCTGAACAGGCACAACAAAAAAATATTCATTCGCAATGGTCGGCTAATGAGAAGACCGCTATGGAAGCGGCACTCGGTATGTCCTATTCGGGCAAGCGGGCTATGGTTTGTATGAAGCACGTAGGTCTGAATGTGGCAGCCGATGCCTTTATGAATTCAGCCATCACAGGTATCAATGGCGGACTGCTGATAACCGTTGCCGATGATCCTTCGATGCATTCATCACAGAATGAGCAGGACTCAAGGTATTACGGGAAATTTGCCCAGATACCGATTCTTGAGCCGACTAATCAGCAGGAGGCCTACGATATGGCATATTTCGGATTCCGGTTAAGCGAAGAACTTGAAGTCCCTGTTATGCTCAGAATAACTACTCGGCTTTCCCACTCCCGTTCGGGAATATTAAGAAAAGAGGAGGTGCCGCAGAATGAGCTTACATTGCCGAAAGATCTGAAACAATTTATATTGTTGCCTTCAATTGCTAAAAAGAGATACAAAAAGCTTGTTGAGGCAAGACCGAAATTTGAAGAGTCGTCGGCAAATTCGGAATACAACCGTTTTATTGACGGTCCAAACAAAAAGCTTGGAATAATTGCCTGCGGTATCACATACAATTACCTGATGGAGAATTTCCCGGATGGTTGTGAGTATCCTGTGATGAAAATAGGTCAGTATCCTATGCCCCGAAACAGAATAGCAGAATTTGAAGAGAAAGTTGAAGAGTTGCTGGTGCTTGAAGAAGGGTATCCGATGATAGAGGAGCTCCTGGCCGGATATTTCCGCAAGGGAAAAACTGTTCACGGCCGTCTCGACGGAACTTTGCCGCGGATAGGTGAACTTAATCCTGACCTTGTGGGCAAGGCCCTGGGATTTGAAGTGCCCGAGCAGGAGGATGTACCGGACATAGTAGTTCCGCGTCCGCCTTCATTGTGTGTCGGATGTGGACACCGTGATGCATATTCCGCACTTAATGTTGCACTCGAGGATTACGGTGACGGACACGTTTTTGCCGATATCGGTTGTTACACTTTAGGTGCATTGCCGCCATATGAGTCAATAAACTCATGTGTTGATATGGGAGCATCCATTACAATGGCAAAAGGAGCTGCCGATGCAGGTTTGCATCCTGCAGTAGCTGTTATCGGTGATTCAACATTTACTCACAGCGGTATGACCGGCCTGCTTGATGCAGTTTCAGAGAATACACCCATAACAGTGATCATCAGCGACAATCTTACCACAGCAATGACAGGTGGACAGCATTCAGCCGCTGAAAATCGTCTTGAAAGTATATGTGAAGGAATAGGTGTTGATCCTGATCATATCAGGGTAGTGGTACCTCATCGCAAGAATCACGATGAAATGGTTAAGATGATGAAAGAAGAATTTGAATACAAAGGAGTTTCGGTTATCATTCCGCGACGTGAGTGTATTCAGACACTTGCCCGTAAAAAGAGAAATAAAGTAGCGGGGAAACGAGTGTAACTATAAAAAAATAAAGTATCATATTCAAAAATCAGACATCAATGAAAAAAGATATAATAATTTCAGGTGTTGGCGGACAGGGAATACTTTCCATCTCGGCAATTATCGGAATGGCGGCACTGGAATCGGGATTGAATCTGAAGCAGTCCGAAGTTCACGGAATGAGTCAGAGAGGAGGCGATGTGCAGGCCAACCTTCGTATCTCATCCGACACCATATATTCTGACCTTATCTCTCATAAAAGGGCAGACCTGATACTTTCGGTGGAGCCGATGGAGGCACTGCGTTATATCCCGTTTTTAAGTCCGGACGGGTGGATTGTGACAAATATAACACCTTATAAAAATATTCCTGATTATCCTGACGAGGAGGCGCTTTTTGCTGAATTGAAAAAGCATAAGAACCTTGTGCTTGTTGATGCCGATAAGATAGCAAAGGAGTGCGGAACAGCCAGAGCCGGAAATATTGTTATGCTGGGGGCAGCAGCACCGTTCCTGGATATTCCGTACGAAATGCTTGAGTTCGGAATTAAGAAGATATTCGGACGTAAAGGTGAGGATATTGTAAACATCAACCTGAAGGCATTCAAAGCAGGAGTTGATGTTTCGGAAAAAGTTATTGCAGCGCAAAGATAATAAATCTGAAGTGGCGTGGTAATGGGTTGCCTGACCCCATTCGGGGTCGGATGTTTATACCCCGTCAATCTGCATCTCGTGACGCTTGCCGTTTATTCACTCTGTTCGAAACGGCAAGGTCTTGAAAGGTTTTCGTGTTTCTGAAAGACCTTGCCGATTGAAATGTCAATAGAGGTTGACAAGCGTCGCTGGACGATAAGAAAACAGGAGTGGCGTGGCAGCGTTTTGTTTAAACTTCTTTAATCCCGGGGACTCCTGCCCCGGGGCAATAATGTGTGGTTCTTACTGAGCTTTGCTGGAAATTATCCTTGGTTTTGGTCCGGCCCCGAAATGGGGGCGAATGTCTATAAACTTTCGTATCTTTAGAAGAACCGAAACTCTGATATTATGAAAAGGTTTTTTCTTGCTTTTGTTCTGGTATGTTTAGCCGTATCTGTCAGCGGACAGGACATAACCGGAAAGTGGAATGGTGTTATGGATGTTATGGGGCGTAAGCTCAGGATAGTTTTTAATGTAACACAGACTGATAGTGGTTTTGTTTCTACTATGGACAGTCCCGATCAGGGTGCAAATGGGATTCCTGTAACAAAAACAACATTTCAGAAACCTGAAATAAAATTTGAACTTCCTGCATTGGGGATAGTATACGAAGGGAAGCTGGAAAATGACACTATGTTTGCAGGTGATTTCAAACAGTCGGGTTTTACGTTTCCGCTGAAACTTACCAGGTCTGAACCTGTAGTGGAAAAACCATCCCGTCCGCAGGAGCCGGAACCACCTTACCCTTATTATTCTGAAGATGTAAAGTTTGAAAACAAAACTGACGGCATTACCCTTGCAGGAACTCTTACCATTCCGGATAAATCAGGCAGATATCCTGCTGTTGTTCTGATCTCGGGCAGCGGTTCGCAGAATAGGGATGAAGAGATAATGGGACATAAGCCGTTTCTGGTACTTGCCGATTATCTGACACGGCACGGTATTGCAGTGCTGAGATTTGATGACAGGGGTGCAGGAGAGTCGGGCGGAGATGCAAAAAATGCCACTACTGCCGACCTTGCTAATGATGTTGTGGCAGCAGTGAACTATCTGACCACACGAAAGGAGATTGATAAAAAACATATAGGCCTTATCGGTCACAGCGAGGGAGGTATGATAGCACCTATGGTTGCTAACAGAACAAAAAACGTGAATTTTATTGTTTTAATGGCTGCTCCGGGTGTGAATGGTGCCACCTTGTTGTTGCAACAACAGGCAGCTATTTCACACGCTATGGGTATGGGTGACGATTACATTGTTAAAACAGGGAACATCAATAAAAAGCTTTATGAACTGATACAGCAAATCCGTAATGTTGATGTGCTTAGAAAAGAGCTGAAGGCCTGCCTTAAAGAGGCACTTCCCGGCCTGACAGGAACTGAAACAATTCAGGGAATGAGTATAGATGAGTATGCAGATATGCAGGTGAAACAACTTACATCACCCTGGATGCTATATTTTATCAGATATGATCCTGTTCCTGTACTTGAAAATGTAAGATGTCCGGTTCTTGCTATTAACGGCAGTAAGGATCTTCAGGTAAATTCGGATGTGAACCTCAAGGCAATAAAGGAGGCGTTGGTTAAAGGAGGTAATCAGGATGTTACGGTAAAAGAGATGGCAGGGCTGAATCATCTTTTTCAGGAGTGTGAAACAGGGTTGCCGTCCGAATATTCAACCATTGAACAGACTTTTTCACCTGAGCTATTGAAGGTCATAACCGGCTGGATACAGGAGCAGGTTAAAAAATAATTCTTCTCGGAAGCGATAGTATTGAGCAGAAAAAAGCCCCTTTTCCTGACAGGCAGGGAAAGGGGCTTTTCTGTATTTTTACGATTATTATTTGGTTGAGAACAGTGTTGGTTTGAAACTGAACATCACCCAGAACCATTGGGGAGTGTTGCTTGTACCGGGTTCCACGCCTTTAAGAATTTCCATTGTTTCGGTCGGGAAAGCAATGTGGTAACCGGCTTTGATGAAAATATCCGGGGTAATCTTATATATATACATCATATCCAGTTCCTGCCCGAGATTGCGGTCGTAGAAACTTCCCGGAGAAGTGGCATCCGGAACGTCCTGCGCCGTATACAACATTAAAAATGTTGTTTTCAGTATGTGATTTTTATTAAACTTAACATCGAATTTGAAGAACGGGTTCATCAGGCCGCCGTACTTTGTGCTTGCAGGTGTAAGCACATAGTTCAGGTTTCCGTAATATTTGAATCTGGCTCCGTACAAAACGTCGAATGCCTGAAAAGTTTCATTGAGCGGAGTTTCTGTGTCCTGGCCTGACATATAATCGATACCTGCTCCGAAATAAAACTTATTGATCCTGTAACCGGTTTCGGCATTGAAAAAATATGCACTTACATCAACATTATCAATCGTTTTCCCGAACTGGTAATAAAATTCACCTTTGGCAAAAAGCTTATTGTTGTTGTATTTAAGGTAAGGTCCAATGGTGTTTTTAAAACGTATCTTCGATACCTCATTCTCGGGCTGGTATCCTGCAAAAATGGCTGAGAAGGAGCCCGTAAAGTTTTTGTTGAAATTCTTTCTTAAATACACATAATCAAGTGATTTCATTTTATCCGGGTCGTATTCACCGGCAAACAGGTTCAGGGCCGAATTGTTATACGATAGAGCAATGTCCAAGTTAAAACCGTTGTTGTTGTATTTTATAACAGCGGCATCATACGAAAGTCCCTGGTTAAGCCAGTTACGGTTGCTGACCAGACGACCGTCGTCTAAATGGAGCACCTGTCTTCCTACTTTAAATTTCCAGTAGTTGCCCATTTGTAGCGCAGCCCATGCCTGTTGAAGGTCAACACTGGCTGAGTCGCCGAATACTCCTGTTTTGGTTACAATGTTTTCATCTCCCCATATTCTGGAGTCCTGCAGCGTTATCTGCATTTGCAGTATTTTGTTTTTGTATCCGAATCCCAGGCGTGTTCTTTGCTCTATTACATACGATGCATCAGTTGTGGCAGTTGGGAGTTTCTTGTAACTGTTAAACACATTGCCTCTGGTTCTTATTTCAGCACTGATGTTGAAATCTTGTTTTTGTTTTAATGTGTCCTTCTTTTCCTGTGAAAATAAATCAAATGATGTTACGGTTGAAAATAAAAATACAATTGTTTTTAAGTTCATGGCATTTGTTTTGAGTGTTTTACAATGGATTTGATGATTGATTGACAAGTAAGATGCTTTGGTGGTTTTGACACCCGGATGTGTTAAAACTTTTGCCGGACAATGCGGAAAAGTAAAAGAATAATGTATTTGTTTTTGATTTATAAAAAGTAATTAATGCGGAATATTCAGGTACAATTTTTTAACTTTAGAGAAAGTTGTTTGAGATATGAGAATTATAGGGAAAAAGCCTGTGAAATATGAAAAAACAGGACTTTTTATTTTGTTGATATTTACATTTACTTCGTGTATAATTACATATTCAGACTCATTTGATGTGAAATCAATAGAGAAAAGAATTGATGGGGTTTTGTATACTTTTTTATCTCAGATACATTATTCACATAAAGATATTTTGGGTATTCGCTCACGTAGCGTGGATGTTAAGATTAGATTTACCGGTGGAGATATTGATGTTAAGGATAAAATAACGCTTGAGGATATGAGAACTAAGGCGGGGAACAAACTTCCTGACAAATTTGTTATAAGTGATATATCATTTGATAAGAGAAGGGATAAAGTGTTATTATATTTTTATCTGAAGAACCGGAGGATCTCCATAACTGTTTCTTTTGAAATTATTCATGTGGGAAACAGGTGGGTGCTGGTAAAGTAGCCCGTTATTACTTATTTTAAGTTCTTTTAATAGCTATGATGCATTAGGGTATTGGTCTTTTCTTATTTTTGTAAATAGAATATTCCGAATAACAATTTAAATTAAATATACAATGAAGAAGTTTTTTAAAATATTTTCAATAGCGATTTTTAGCATATTTATTTTATTGCTGATACTTCCGTTCTTTTTTAAGGGTAAGATTGAGAAACTGGTTAATGAAGAGATTAATAATAGCGTAAATGCAAAAGTTGAATATACTGACTTTTCTCTTTCGCTAATTAGAAATTTTCCTAATATACACGTTCATCTTGACGGACTTACCGTATCGGGTAAAGATAAATTTGAAGGTGATACTTTGCTGTCACTTAACCGTTTTGCTGTAGTTGTCGATGTGAGCAGTGTCTTTTCGGATGTAATACAGGTTAATGATATTCTGATAGATCATCCTTCGGTATATGCAAAAGTTCTAGCTGATTCAACAGCTAACTGGGATATCATGAAAGAATCGGCAGAGGAGGAAACCGAAGAGGTTGATACAACAGCTTCAGAAACCAGCGTGCGAATTAATTCTTTCAGAATTGTAAATGGAGATATTGTGTACGAAGACCGTACCATGGACCTTACAACGTTTATCAATGGACTTAATGTGGCTCTTACCGGTGATTTGTCTGAAAATAATACCGAAATCTCATTCAAAGGAGGAATAGACGGATTTACAGTGGGAATGGAAGGAACCAATTACCTGAATAAAGTAAAAGTTGGGCTCGATGCAAAACTTAATGCCGATATGGATAAAATGCTGTTCACATTCCTCGATAATGAGATGACCCTGAACGGCCTTGCTCTGGGAATTGACGGTTCGGTACAGCTTAAAGACAATGATGCAATTGGTACAAACCTTACCATATCAGCAAAGAAATCGGATCTTAAGACATTGCTTGCATTGGTTCCTGAGGAGTTTATGACAGATTTAGAGGGAGTAAAGACTACAGGAGACTTTCATTTTGTAACAACTGTAAAAGGCGATTACATTGACAGTGATCATTTGCCCGCTTTTAATGTGGACTTTAACGTGAATAACGGTGAAATACAGTATCCCGATCTCCCGGAGTCTGTTAATGCCATAAATATTCATTGTGTAATTGATAATCCCGGCGGCTCTGCGGATGCTACTGTTACCGATATTGAGAATTTTCATTTCGAACTTGCCGGTAATCCGTTTGATGCGGGTATGAAAATTACAAATCCGGTTTCAAACATGACTTTTAGCGGGAAGGCTGTGGGAAAAATTAACCTTGGTTCTCTTGAAAAAGCAATTCCTCTCGACAGTTTTAAAATAAGCGGTGTGATTACAGCAGATATCGAGATTGAGGGTGATTATGAAATGATAGACAAGGAAGAGTATGATAAAATAAAATCTACCGGTTCTGCAACGATGAAAGACTTTTTCTATTCAGATGCAGATTTGCCGCTTGGTATCAATATAGATGATGCGGTAATGATTTTTTCACCAAGATACCTTGAACTGAAATCCTTCAATAGCCGTATAGGAAAGAGTGATTTCAGCATGACCGGTAAACTGGAGAATTATCTTGCCTATGCTTTGAAAGACGGAGTGCTGAAGGGAACATTGTCGCACCATTCAAAATTTATAGATGCAAATGAACTGATGTCAATGGGGTCAGAAGAAGAATCTGTAGCCGATACATCTGTTTCGGAACTGGCAGTAGTTCCGAAAAACATCGATTTTGTTCTGATGTCAAGGGTGGATAAAATTCTTTATGATAAACTTGTTATCACCAACGCAAAAGGGAAAATTACAATTCGTAACGGTAATGTTGTTCTCGATGGTTTGCTTATGTCTCTTCTCGATGGGTCAATGAATTTGACAGGAACATATAGTACTGCAGATGTGAATAAACCATATGTCGATTTCAAGATTAAGGCTTCCAGTATAAGTATTAATAAAGCAGCGGAATCGTTCAGTGTTGTTGATAGTATTCTGCCGTTTGCCAGAAATGCCAGAGGTAGGGTAAGTGCTGGTTTTAATTTTTATAGTCGTCTCGACAGTCTGGGAGATCCGGTGCTTGCATCGTTGAGTGGCGGAGGTAACCTTAAATCAGACGGAATAGAAGTTTCAGGAACCAAGCTTCAGAATATGCTTGCCGGAATGCTTAAGAATGAACGTTACAAAGAGTTTGTTGCAAAAGATATTAACGTGAATTTCAAGCTCGACAAAGGTGGTCTTAGTATTGAGCCGTTTAAAACAAAAATTTACGATAAAGAGATAAAAATACAGGGCCGTCAGGGACTTGATAAAACAATGGATTATCGTGTAGATATGCCTGTGAGTCGCAAAGATCTTGCTGCTATTTCCGGAATGCTGGGCGGAGTGGTTCCGACAAAAGGAGATGATGTTCCTGTAGGTATTATCGTAAAAGGTACTTTTGATGAGCCTGAAGTGTCATTGGATCTTGATGCGGCAAAAAAGATTCTGGGAGATGAATTGTCGAAAGAAGCAGACAAAGCCATAGATAACCTTATAAAAGACGATAATGTGAAGAAGCAGGTAAAAGATATTAAGAAAAAACTGGGGAACATTTTTAAGTGATAGCTGTTGTTATATTAAGGACTTAAATGTTGTTTCTGTTAAATAAGTTAATTTATACATTACTTAAATATGTTCGAGTTGCATATTACCACACCGGCACTGTTGTTTTCGGCAGTGTCGCTTATCTTGCTTGCATATACCAACAGGTTTCTTTCCTATGCTCAGATAGTACGTAATCTTTATTCCGAGTACAAAAAGAACAAAGACAACATATTGCTTGGGCAGATCAGGAACCTTCGTAAGCGCTTGAACCTGATACGCTGGATGCAGATATTGGGAGTGTTCAGCTTGTTTATGAGTATGGCATCTACATTGTTTATATATTTTAGGTCGGATTGGGCAGGAGATTTTACTTTTGTTGTTGCTCTGGTGTCAATGATTGTATCACTTGGACTTTCCATTTGGGAAATTCAGATATCGGTCGTTGCACTTGATCTTCATCTTAAAGATATGGAAGATTGACCGGTTTTTGGTTGGTTGGCTCTTGGTTTGTTCAAAAAACGCCTGGAACTTAGAACTAAAATAACAGTAAACCTGCCCCTTGACCAGCACAGCCGGGGCTATCTGGCAGTTATACAGGCAGGAGTGGGAGGGGGTTAAAAATCGAGTGATTTGCGATTAGCAAAGAAAAAGAACAACTGAAACTCTTGGAACAAAAAACTAACAAGTTAAAAACAATTAACCATAGAGCACTAGAACCCTAAAATTATAGAACCATTTAACACTTCAATAATGAACAAACTTTACTTATTTTTAATGATAGCCCTGTTTTCGGCTACATCAATTATCTCAGCTCAGCCTTTATGGATGAGGTATCCTGCCATATCACCCGATGGCAAAACAATTGCCTTCTCGTACAAGGGAAATATCTTCAAAGTGCCGGCAGAAGGAGGTACAGCTGTACCACTCACTGTACATAAAGCTTATGATTTTAAACCTGTATGGTCGCCCGACAGTAAAAAGATTGCCTTTGCCTCTAATCGTTTTGGTAATTTTGATATTTATGTCATTTCTGCCGATGGAGGTGAGGTTAAGAGGCTTACTTACTATTCAGGTAACGAGACTCCAAACTCTTTTACCCCTGACGGTAAAAATATTTTGTTCTCGGCTTCTATCTATGACAAACCATCGAATGTACAGTTCCCCTCAGGTTTGTTGTCGGAACTTTATTCTGTTCCTGCTACCGGTGGAGGTTTTTTGCAGGTTCTGGATATTCCTGCTGAACAAGCAAAATACGACAAAGATGGGAAACGTATATTTTATATGGACAGAAAAGGCTATGAAAATATATGGAGAAAGCATCACACTTCTTCTGTTACCCGTGATATCTGGATGTATGACACAGAGACAGGAAAATATACCAGACTGACCGGTTTTAAAGGTGAGGATCGCGATCCGGTTCCGTCTCCTGACGGAAAAACACTTTATTACCTGAGTGAACAATTTGGCGATTTTAATGTAGTGAAAACTGATGTCAGTAATCCGGAAAATGTAGTTCAGATTTCAAAATTCAAGAAGAATCCCGTACGGTTTTTAAGTATGGCCGGTAACGGATTGCTTTGTTATGGATATAATGGTGAGATATACACTCAGAAGCCAGGCGAGGAACCGCAAAAAGTAAATGTGAAAATACAGATAGACCTTGACAGTAAAGAACCTGAATTTCTTACAATGACATCCGGAGCTTCGGAAATGGCACTATCGCCTAACGGAAAAGAGGTTGCTTTCATTGTAAGGGGAGAGGTATTTGTAACTTCGGTTGATTATCAGACTACAAAGCAGATAACCAATACACCGGAGCAGGAACGCTCTGTCAGTTTCAGTTCCGATGGCAGAACCCTTGTGTATGCTTCCGAGCGAAATAATTCGTGGAATATATACACAACTACAATACAAAGGGACGAAGAGGAGTATTTTTACTCTTCAACAATTTTGAAGGAGGAATCGGTGTTGGAAACAGACAAAGAAACATTTCAGCCGGCATTTTCACCCGATGGAAAAGAAATAGCGTACTTAGAAGAGAGAACTACGCTTAAAGTTATCAATCTTGACTCAAAGCAAACAAGAAAGATACTCGACGGAAAATACAACTATTCCTATTCAGACGGAGATCAATGGTATCGCTGGTCGCCAGACGGTAAATGGTTTCTTGTGGCATTTTCACCAAATGTTGCTTTCTCTCATGATGTTGGACTTGTAAAAGCCGATGGATCAGGTGAGGTTAAAAATATGACCAAAAGCGGTTATAACGATAATCGTCCTAAATGGGCAATGAAAGGAAATGCTATGATCTGGTTCTCGGATCGAGAAGGTTTAAGAAGTCATGGCAGCTGGGGTTCTCAACGGGATGTTTTTGCAATGTTTTTCAATGAAAAGAATTATGACCTTTTTAAGATGAGTAAGGAGGAGTATGAGCTTTATAAAGAAAAACAGAAAAAAGATAAAAAAGAGAAGAAAGAAGCAAAAAAAGATAAAGCTAAAAAAGAAAATAAAACAGAACCTGTAAAAACAGACAAGTCGAAGGAGTTGAAAATAGATCTTGAAAATATTGATGACCGTGTTGCACGTTTAACCATAAATTCATCATCTCTTGCTGATGCTGTTCTTTCTCCCGATGGCGATGAGCTTTATTATCTTGCCAAATTTGAGAAAGGTTATGATTTGTGGGTTCATAAAATAAAAGAGAATGAGACCAAACTTGTATTGAAACTGCAGGGAAGAGGTGGCAGCATTGAAGCAGACAGTGCATTTAAGAATCTTTTTGTTTTTGCGGGTGGTAAAATAACTAAGATTACCCTTGCCGGAATGAAACAAAAGGGAGTTCAATACAAGGCAGAGATGTTTCTTGATCGTGCTGCCGAAAGAGAGTATATGTTTGATCATGTTTGGCGTCAGGTCCTGAAGAAATTTTATGATCCGACCCTTCACGGAATCGATTGGGAGTATTACAAAGAGAATTACAGGAGATTTTTACCGTACATTAATAATAACTTTGATTATGCAGAGATGCTAAGCGAGATGCTGGGTGAGCTTAACGGTTCACATACAGGTTCGGGCTACAGATATAGTGATCCCAAAGGGGACAGGACAGCCCGTCTCGGTGTTTTCTGGGACGACAGTTATTCCGGTACCGGACTTAAGATAGCTGAGGTGATTGAGAAGAGCCCGCTAGTTAAAGACGGCTCTAAGATAAAAGAAGGTACTGTTATCGAAAAGGTTGATGCTGTTGCGGTAAATAACAAGTCTGAGCTTTTCAGGGAATTGAATCATAAAGAGGGTAAACTGACCTTGTTGTCGCTTTACAATCCTGAAACAGGAGAACGATGGGAAGAGACCGTAAAACCAGTATCGAACCGTAAGGTGAGTGAAATGCTGTATCAGCGCTGGGTGAAGCGCCGCAGGGCAGAAGTTGATTCTTTGTCGGGAGGTAAGATAGGTTACGTACATGTTCGGGGTATGAACTCGGAAAGCTTCAGAGTGGCTTATTCCGATATTCTTGGCCGTAATTATCATAAGGAAGCCTTGATTGTAGATACCAGATTTAATGGTGGCGGCTGGCTGCACGATGACCTGGCAACACTGCTTTCAGGTAAACGGTATGCCGATTTCTATCCTCACGGAAGATACTTCGGCTCGGAGCCGCTTACCAAGTGGTACAAACCATCTGTTGTTGTGGTTAGTGAAAGTAACTATTCAGATGCTCACGGATTTCCGTTTACATACCGCGCATTGAAAATAGGAAAGATAGTTGGAATGCCTGTTCCCGGAACAATGACAGCTGTTTGGTGGGAAACATTGCAGGACCCGACACTTTATTTCGGAATTCCACAGATTGGTGTTAAGGATATGAATGGCAATTATCTTGAAAATCAGCAACTGGAGCCGGACTACAAGGTGGCACAGGATCCGGATGTGGTAACCAAAAATCGAGATCAACAGTTGGAGAAGGCAGTAGAGGTTTTGTTGAAAGAGGTTGAAGAATAATATATGAGGATGTCCAAAAAGTAAAAAACAGACGTCATTGCGAGGAGGAACGACGAAGCAATCTCTTGATTATCAATGCTTGTGAATTTAGAGATTCCTT
>JAADEM010000079.1 GCA_013153405.1 Chlorobiota bacterium | reverse complement strand
ACAAGCAACGATATAATTGCCCTTATCGGATACCAGATAAACCCGCAGTTAAGATTCGGTTACAGCTTCGATTATTCTTTGGATGATATAGGTTCATACAACAACGGAACGCATGAAATATCGATTCAGTATGATTTTAATTTTAAAATAAAAACACCTAACCCCAGATTTTTCTAAAAAACAACAGGTATGTTAAAACTGTTACCGGCCATACTATTTTTAAGTTTCATTCTGCTTTCGGGAAGCATTAATGCCCAGGAAGTAAAAATAACAAAATTACCGATCAACGACAGATATACTAATGAAACATTCCCCTGTTTAATAGATTCATCAATCATTTTTTCATCCGACAGACGAATTTCGACCATTAAAAGCTATACCGACAAAAACGGAAATCAATTATTCCATTTGTTTATTGCAAAGTTAAACCCTGACAGCTCCTGGAGCAAACCTGCTCTTTGGAATACGCCCTTCAACGGGATTTTTAATAATGGCCAGATCTGGTTTACTGATAACGGAAATACCGTTTATATCACAAAAAACTTTTACGATACTTACAAGAAAAGCAAATCGAGTAAAAGTGGAAACGGCCTGGGAATATTCGTTTCCACAAAAAATGCCGCCGGCAAATGGTCCCGGCCAAAACCCCTTTCCATTAACTCACGAAGAAATTATAATACCGGACAACCAACCCTTTCCCCCGACGGCAAATATTTGTTTTTTGTGTCGGATATGAATAATGGTTACGGAAAGAGTGACATCTTTGTGAGCGAAAACATAAACGGAACCTGGAGTACTCCCCAAAACCTTGGCAGCAAAATAAATACTCCCGGAACAGAAGTTACCCCTTATTATCACCCTTCCGGAAGACTCTATTTTGCCTCCGACGGACTGGGTGGACAGGGCGGACTCGACATCTTTTACTCTATTCAAACCGATGAAGGATGGACTGACCCGGTCAATATCGGGGCACCATATAATTCTCCGGCCAACGATTACGCATATTTTATTGCTGCTCCAGACGACTGGGGATTCATTACATCAAACCGTGACGGAAGTGACGACATTTACCGTACAGATCCACGGTTTCCTACTTTCGATATAATTATTCCCCAAAAAGAAATTGAATACTGCGGAACCCTTACTGAGAAGAAAATGGCAGACAAAGACACCGCCAGGTTCACTTTTACATGGGATATGGGTGACGGAACAATCAAACACGGAAAAAAAGTTCATCACTGTTTCCCGGGTCCGGGCAAATATCATGTTGTTCTTACTGTTTCCGACAAACAGGGAATAATAAAAGAAGACTATGTAACATCCTATGATCTCAACATAAAACGCAAAGTACAGGTATATATTTCATCACCTGACACCGTGAAGGCAAACACCCCAATCATCTTTGGCACAGAACGTTCGTACTTCGGAGATTTTGAGCCGGGAACTTTTTACTGGAATTTTGGTGACGGTTTTAAAACAAAAGGCAGAAAAGTTACGTATATATTCCGCAAGCCGGGAACTTACACTATTTCATGCGGGGTTATATCAAAAAAAGATCCGCAAAAAAAGATGTGTAATTCCAAAACGATTGTAGTAACCGAATAACCGAAATGATCATGTTGAAAAAAGCCGTATTTAGTTTGTTTCTCCTTTTATCCGGATTAACACAAACTTTTGCACAACCGGTACCTGGCCTTGATGAGAACATTCCCCACCTTGTAACATTCGGAAGCGAAGGAGATATTGCATGGGGTGATGATAACTTCTGTCAGATAATATTTTTTAAAATCCCTGAAAGCTTTACCCAGCCTGTATACATCAGAGTTTATGATCCCGACACCGGAGGAAATATTGATGAACAAAAAGGTGAATGGAACACCGGTATGAGCTACAGCATATTCGGAGGAAAAGGAGCATGGTCGGAAAAAGATGCGCAAGACATGGTACTTGACGGAAACTATGACAGCGGAACACTTCTGGCTTCTAAAGAATTTTATGAGAACAGTGAATATGACGAAAAATGGTATACCTTCGGCCCTTTTAACCCTTCTGAAGGAGAATTCAGAAAAGAGTTTGGCGGATATATTTTCAAAATAATAATTGAAGGCATCTCTGGTGACGATGGAAACCTGTACAATCTTTACCTGAGTAACCATCCCGACCGAAACCATGCCGTAGAAGGTGCTTCCGCTTTTTACTACAAATACAAATTCAGGCTTCACGATGACATTAATGAAGTAGCTCATATATATCCTCATATCGACGAAAAAGTAGTTTCCATCAAACAAACAAATTTTGACTGGGACAATGACGGAAGAATACAAATAGTTTCTCTTGCCCGCCCGGGAGATGAACTAATGAAAATAGGTGGTGACAGTGAATGGGTCTCAAGTACACATAAAATTTATGAAGAAGAAAAAACAAATTCACTCGATCTTCAGATGATAAAAAGCCAGAAAGGGAATATCAAAAATAATAACGTTGTTATTTATCTTGAAAACCAGTACGGAGAAAAACTTCCTTTCTTCAGCATCCCTATTGGGGAATACAAGTACCAGAGCAATATCAGCGTTGAAGGTTTCTAAAAATAAAAGAATCCGGATTATGTTTCCGGAAAAATAAAAACAGACATGAAGAGATTACTCCCTATACTGATACTATTTTTAACTCTGACGTTTGTCCCTGTTCGTTTAGCAGGTCAGACTTTTGAGTTTAAAATATACAATACCTCATCAGGCCTGCCGGATAATTTTATCTACAGCCTGACTCAGGGGGCCAATGGCTTTATATGGATAGGGACAAGTGAAGGTCTGGCACGATATGATGGACATGAGTTTGTAACTTTTACTGTAGCCGATTCTCTTGCTGAAAATTTTATTCAAAGTTTATATGTAGACAGTAAAGGAGTACTCTGGATTGGACACAACGAAGGACATCTCTCTTATATGAAAAATTTCAAATTTCATAAAATACTTATCCCTGATGTCCAACAGCCTGTAAATGATATTTGCGAAGACTCGGACGGCAACATTTGGTTCGTAAATCAAAAAGCCGGCCTTTTCAGACTTGATAAAAACAATAAACCGGTACACATTGATTTCAACTGGAAAAGTAAAGGCAGACGAATACGATTTTACTCCCTTGCTTCTATCTCGCCCAGAGAGTTTCTGGTAGGAACCATTCGCGGACTCTTTCTGGTACTGTTGGATGAAAATGATAAAATAGTCACAGTAAAACAAATTGAAGACATACCCGGCACCAGAATAAACAGAATTGTAAAAAGAAAAGGTAACTCAAACGAATTCTGGATCGCCACTGATGATGAAGGTTTCTTCAAATACTCATACTTCGGAGACAATGCCAAGCACATTATAAACAATGACCTCTGTTCAAATTTCAACTTCAGTAAAGAAACCATTCTCGATATATCTGAAGAAAGTTCGGGAAACCTCCTGCTGGCCACAATGGGAAGCGGCGTAATAAAACTTATGTACGATCAATCCTCGGACCAGTTCACCCAAAGCTTCAGCTTTAACACCTCGAACGGACTGAAAGAAAACAATATAAAAAAGATACTTTGCGACCGAGAAGGTAACTACTGGTTCGGTTCTTTTACCGAAGGAATATTTGCATTGGTACAGGATTATTTCATTTTTTATAATCTGAAAGAGATAGGCTTTGAGGACAACAAGGCCTATTCCGTTTACAGATCGGGACAAATATTATGGATAGGTCTGAAAGACGGGTTGCTTAAGGTCGATCCTTATTGTTTCTCAAATTATGAATATTACGATAGTGAATTCGGCCTGCCTAATGATATCATAAGGGCATACTACAGACAGGATAACGGCGTTTTATGGGTTGCAACAGCCAGAAGCGGTTTGTTTTACAAAAAACCCGGGGAACTAAGGTTCAGGCCTTACTACTACACCTCATCTCTTTTGAAAAAACAAATTACAGATATGAAAGGTGACGGGAGTATCTTATATCTCGGCACAATGGATAGTTTTATAATTCTTGATACCAGGAAAAAAACCAAAAGAGTATTTTCGACAAACGACGGTCTGTTACACAATACAATAAATTTCGTTTTCAAAGACAATAAAAATAACCTGTGGATAGGTACAAAAAATTCAGGCATAACAAAAATAGACAGCACCTGGGGAATAGAACGCTTTAAAATTGACAGCCGGAAACCTATCAACATCAGCGACATGACTCAGGATAAAGACGGAAACTTCTGGCTCTCCTCAACTACCGATGGAATCTATAAATATATGCCTTCCCTTGATAGTATAGTCCGTTTCACAACCCGTGACGGACTAAAAAAGAACTTTGCATATCATATCATTTGTGACTATAAAAATAAAATCTGGGTTTGTCATCACCCCGGACTTACATCCATCGATGTTAATGATATGGAATTTCGCACATACGGTGCAAACTATAATATGGATTACGAGTTTTATCATGTTGAAAAAGATTCAAACGAAACCTTATGGTTTGCAACCGAAAAGGGTGTGATACATTATTTCCCCGACAGAGATGTGAAAAACAACATGCCTCCACTGCTGAATTTCACATCAATTACTGTTGATGACAAGAAAATAGATTTTACAAAACATTTTACTCTTCCTTATCCATACCGCCGGCCTAACTACAACATTAAATTTGCATTCTCGGGTATTAGCTTTAAAGATCCTGACGGAATTACCTATGAATACCTCCTCGATGACAAAAGTATTGATGAAGACAATGATAAATGGAGAAACATAGGCAATACCAAATTTAAAGAATTTGAGCGGATCTCAGCAGGTGATTATGAGTTTAAAATAAGAGCTTTTAACTCTGACGGTATACCAACCATTAATCCTATTTCCGTATCATTTACCATCGAACTTCCTTTTTGGCAAAAATGGTGGTTCATTGTATTTGTAATTATTATTTTGGGATTAGCAATATTTTTCCTTATCAGACACAGAGAAAAACGCCTGAAACATCAAAAAGAGCTTCTGGAAAAAGAGGTAGCCTCTCAAACAATAAAACTCAGAGAGCAGAACGAAGAAATTGAGCGTAAAAACAGAGACATAACCGATAGTATCAACTACGCGAAAAAGATACAATCATCAATTCTCCCTTCCAAATCACTATTGCAGGAACTTATGCCTCAGTCATTTGTATTCTTTAAGCCGCGTGATATCGTAAGCGGAGATTTTTACTGGTTCAACAGATCCGGCGATCACTTTGTTGTATGTTGTGCCGACTGTACCGGGCACGGTGTTCCTGGTGCATTTATGTCAATGATTGGCACAACCATGCTGAATGACATATTCAAGATTCCTACTGTTAAGTCGCCTGCCGATATGCTCGAACGCCTCGACATGGAAATAAAAATACTTTTGCAGTCAAATAACGACTCCGATATTGATTCAAAAGACGGAATGGATATCTCAATTGTTGAAATACATCTGCCTACCAACCGTGTTCGCCTGGCTTCGGCCAAGCGTCCTGTGTACCTTTACATAAATGATGAACTTTCTGTATATAAAGGTAACAGACGAAGCATTGGTGATTCTCTTACTTACGATAACAGTCCTTTTATTAACATCGAATATCAGTGTAATAAAGGCGACAGTATTTATCTGTTTACCGACGGATACTCTGACCAGTTCGGAGGACCAAGAGGTAAAAAGTTCATGACTGCAGGAGTGAAGAACCTGGTTTCCCAAATTCACAATTTACCGATAAATGAACAGTACAGGATAGTAGAAGAAACATTCAACAACTGGAAAGGGAATGAAGCGCAGGTGGATGATGTTCTGTTTATGGGATTGAAATTTTAAAAATTATTCAAAACTAAATCCAAATAAAAGAGGATGTCTAAAAAGTCGTCATTCCGAACGGAGTGAAGCCTGCCTGCCGTAGCACGGCGCAGGCAGGGAATCTTAAAATTCACAAGTATTGAAAATTAAGAGATTGCTTCGTCGTTTCTCCTCGCAATGACGTCGGATTTATACTTTTTGGACATCCTCGTTTTACTGATAATAACTGCTCAATGCATTATAGGGGTTTGATTCATCTTTTTTGAATTAATATTCATATTGTTAATCTTCGGCTGTTTCGACGGTACTTTAGTGTTCACATTTACTTTCTGAGGAGTATTATAAGGATTTGCTTTATCTCCGAATACATTCATAATGTCTTTTGAAAAACTGTCGGGCGATGAGCAGGCCGGGCACTTTTGCTGATAATATTTATAGCCCAACTCCACCCCTTTGAACCTATACGAAACATATTCGAAATTGTGACCGCTGCTTTTCCAGGGTGAGAATAGGTCGGCTCCGCTGCGGAAAGTAATGGATGAGCTCCAGCTACCGGTTTCGGCTATGGCAACTCCCGGATCTCCTGGAACCGGTTTAAGTGGAACGGTTTTATTAAAAAACACAAACGGCTTTACGGCTTCGGGTATTTCAGCCAGTCTCGGTGACGGATTTACAACCGAGCTGTGTTTCAGATCGACACCCATAATCATATTCACATTTCCGCGTGGTGTTTTTGATGCCCTTATGGCACTTACAATCACAACTGCATTCGAACCCTTAACACTTTTCGTATTGTACGTCATTGTCGATGATACACCCTCAGGTATAATTGCCGAAACAAACAACCCGTCTGTCTCTACCGGCTCTGACTCAATCACGAAACCTTCAATGTTTACCTGTGCTCTTACCATTTGAGATGGTTTCAGGTTAAGATTAGTCACGGTGAACATTCCTAACGGATCATTAACCTGCCCTTGTGCCAGAATATGTTTAGATACAGTGGCCGGTATATTCTTTTTAACTCCGTGTACACTTCCTATTTTTATCCTGGGAATATTTGCATTATGTGTATTTCCAGCCTGGCTTGCAGTCTGTGTATTCTCCGCAACAATCTTAACAGGTCCTTTGTACACCAATGTATTTTTCCTGAACTCATCAATTTTTTTCGTAATATTTACAACTGCCGAAGTATTTTTTACCTTATTAAAAGAGCTATTGTTTACAACACCTCCCGGGTTAAATCCCTGAGGAATATGCCCCTGTTGCTGCGTGGATTTCAACAAATATTCATATTTACTTACTTTAGCACTGACAATACCTTTGGCTTTCCCCGAAAAATAATCGGCATAAAACAGGTTTACCTTTTCAAAAGGTATCGTACAAGCCACGGCATCACTTTCATTCGGACTGTCTGGAACCTTTACGGTAACCAGGTCACCTTTCTTCATTGGTACATTCTGCGCTGCAAAATAGCCGTCACTGTTTACAGTGGTTTTATAACTGTTTTTACTTCCATTCGGATGTTTTACATACACTGTAAGCTCACCTGAGTATGGAGTGTCGTCTTTCGCATCCATAATATGCCCTATCACGTAATCACGATATGCATCTGCCTCCAGAATGTTCATCTCATATCCGCCGAAATCCCTGTTACTCACATGCCAAAGTGAAAAATACCTATCATAAAGAGTAAATTTTTTCTTAATTATCTTACCACCTACTTTTACCCTGAAACCGGCATCAGCATCTAAATTCAGATTGTCGGTCTTAACTGTAACTTCTCCTCCTGTTTTAGTATAGATATAAAGAGCATTATGCCCGTATATCTTCAGTTTGCTTTCACATTGAACTCCGGCAAAGGCAGTCATCTCACTTACTATTTTATAGCTGACATCGCTCCAGGGGTTTATTCTGATAATTTCGTGCACACTGGTAGGAGTACCGAGCTTTGTTCCGCCTCTGACTCCGGCCTCAACGCTAAGTCCCTGATCAACCTTTACCTCTAGCTTTACCTCTCCGTTCATATCAACAACAAGAAAAACACCGAGGGTTGCTTCGCCAATATCACCTGCTTTTATCTCAAATCCCCAGATAGGTTTCTTGAACTCCTTTTTAAGTTTTGCAGTAGAATACATCCTTAATTCTGCAAGCTCTTCCGTTTTGAATACCAACTTATAGCCATGGTTTTTTGAGTATTTTCCCTCTATTCGGGGCATTTTAAACTTAATATCACCCACAAGAGCCACCTGCATATTCACATCTCCTTTTTTCAGCTTATAGGTAACACTGTCGAAATGCATTACCATTGTGTAATCATCACCTCCTCCGATTGAAAATACTGTTGCATTTTCGGCGGTATAAGTTGTATTTGCCAAGCTAAGCTGAACCTCTTGCAACGGAATATTTATCTCTTTGAATATTTCATTCAACTGCGGCCTGTATGCAATCATCTCTTTATCTCCCACCGGAGCAAACTGCATTACCATTTGTGATTCAGGATCAACATAAATAGAGTCGGGCGAAGGTTTAAAATTCTTCAATGCATTAACATTTACAATTCCGTTATCATTGATGCCTGAATACACAGTGTTCTTCTGTACAGGCGACAGCACCCTAACCCTGCTTGAGTATGTGTAGCTGACATTTTTAAACTCACCGGGCTTTTCTCCCTTTTGCAATGCCTTACGGGCAACGGGGGAGAGTCCTTTATTTACCGGCTTAAAGTCGCTCCTGGTAATAACTCCGCTGATATTGGTAAGACTATTTACCTTTATTTTTTGCTGTGAAAACAAAGATGACGCTATGCCGAAGTACAGCAACAACGACATAATCCAAACATGCTTTTTCATGACTTTGGGATTTTAGGTTAGTGTTTGTTAAATTATTTGACCAATATAAATTTCAGGAATTTATATCTCTTTCTCAAGGTTTTTTAGACGAAAAAACAAAATCAGGATATAAAGAAAAGATTTCGATTGGCGAATAAAATCTAAACGGCATTTAGAAAGGTTGAACTTACAGAACTTTTATCAAAGGAATAATTCCGTCCACTCATCAAACCTTTTCAATTGCTGTTCTCCGTGTTTCAAGAGGTGCTTCCTGACCTTGTCAATATTTTGAGGTTTGGTGAGTTCTTTACTCTTTCTGAAAAATTTATCAGCAAAACAGATTATTTGTTCCTCGATGGAAACAGGCAGCATATCGCGGTGAGGTATTGGAAGGTTCTGTGCAATGATCTCCTCTTTGCTCAAACCGGCTCCGGTATGACGTTCACAAACCAGAGCATGCTTAGGGAGTCCTTCCCTGTCAAGTAATTCACGCCCCAGGTAACCATGACATATATAGGGCTTATCACCGTAACAGCCAAGCGACGGTGCATTTGTGTAAAAAATACCGATATCATGCAGCATAGCCGCTTCGCTCACGAATTGTGCGTCGGCATGCAGCTCCGGATGTTTCGAAACTATATCCAAAGCATAATCACGCACCGCCTTACTGTGCTCGGTAAGAATGTGCCAACCCTTTGATCCGGGTTCGTAATATTTGTTGATGATATCTATAGGATTCATGTTTGTTTCACGCGAAGGCGCAAAGGCGCAGGCAAAGTTATTTTTATAAATTATTTACAATACGTTTTATTCCATCTCTGATAAATTCTACATTAAAATTAACCAGTAGTCCTAATTTACAACCTGTGATTTTCAAGTATGTCAATAATTGTTTTGAATTTACCGGCGACAGATCTTTTACAGATTTTAATTCAACAATTACCTTATCCTCAACAACGAGGTCAGCCCTGAAACCAATGTCCATTTTTATATCTTTCCACTTAACGGGAAATGCTTTTTGTCTTTCGACCTTCAGTCCTCGTTGAATCAATTCATAGTACAGTATCTCTTCATAAACTGACTCCAAAAGTCCCGGGCCAAGTTTAACATGTATTTCATAACATGCATCGACAATGATTTTGGCAATTTCATTCTCTGTCATGGTATGTTGTAGATTTAATTTCTCACTAAGTTACTAAGTCGTGAGATAAAAATCTACAACCACACAAACCAATATTCTTCTTTGTGCCTTTGCGCTTTTGCGTGAGATTTATTTATGCCTCTTTGCCAGCTCCCGCGCAAGGTCTTCTATGCGATAGCCCTTGTAAGTCAACAAAACTATCAGGTGATACAACAGATCAGCGCCTTCGTAGATGAAGTTCTCGTCATCATTCGCCATTGCCCCGATTATGGTTTCCACCGCCTCTTCACCTACTTTCTGGGTGATCTTACGTATACCTTTTGTAAAAAGCGATGTTGTGTACGATCCCTCAGGCATCTGCTCTTTGCGTTTGTCGATAAAGTCCTGCAGGTGCTTCAGAAACATGATGTCATCCTTTTTGTTCTCCTCGTCCCAGCAGGTATCGGCTCCCGTATGGCACACCGGGCCAACCGGATTAACCTTTATCAGCAAACTGTCGTCATCGCAGTCGGATGATATAGAAACAACATTCAGGAAGTTACCTGATGTTTCTCCTTTGGTCCACAACCGCTGCTTACTACGGCTGAAAAATGTTACACGTCCCTCCTTTTGGGTTTTCTCCAGTGCTTCACGGTTCATGTAACCAAGCATCAGCACTTTGTTGGTATCGTTGTCCTGTATCACTGCAGGAACTAATCCGTCCGGTGATTTGTCAAAATTTACATTCATGTTATTTGTTTGAATAACACAGAGGCACAGAGACACGGAGTTTTTTTTATTTATACACAATCTCACTTTACTCTGTGTCCCAGCGTCTCTGTGTTAGTTTTATAATCGTACTTCTATTTTTTCTTTTTTTAAATATTTTTTCAGGTCGGGTATAGCGATCTCCTTGTAATGGAAGATACTTGCCGCCAGGCCTGCATCAGCTTTTCCTTCTGTAAAAACCTCTTTGAAATGCTCCACTGAACCTGCACCTCCTGAGGCAATTACTGGGATGGATAGCATATCCGAAAGCTTTGACAGTGCCTCGTTGGCAAATCCCTGTTTCACTCCGTCATGGTCCATACTGGTAAACAAAATCTCTCCGGCTCCCCTCTCTTCGGCCTCCTTAGCCCACGAAAACAACCTTTTCTCTGTGGGTATTCTTCCGCCATTTACCGTTACCACCCAATCGTCTCCCTGAAGCTGTTTTGCATCAATAGCCGTAACAACAAACTGACTGCCGAAATGCTCTGCCATATCGCTTATCAGCTGCGGGTTCCTCACTGCCGATGAGTTGATGGATATCTTGTCGGCACCTGCATTCAGCAAGGCATCAGCATCTTTCAACTCACTGATACCTCCACCAACCGTAAACGGTATGTTTATGTGACGTGCAATTCTTTTCACAAGATCAACAAAAGTCTTTCGCCCTTCATGACTTGCTGTGATATCAAGAAAGACAAGCTCATCGGCACCCTGTTCGGCATAAAAAGCCCCCAGCTCAACCGGATCGCCAACCTCCTTAATCTCTACAAATTTAATCCCTTTTACTGTCTGTCCGTTCTTGATGTCAAGACACGGTATTATTCGTTTTGCTAACATACATTTAGTTGTAAAGTTCCAGGTTTGAAAGTTGAAAATTTTTAGTGTTACACCACAAATAAACAATTCACATATCAACAGTTAAACACTACTCACGCAAACCTCTCCAGTTCTTTCAGCGAAATTCTTCCCTCGTATATCGCCTTGCCGAATATCACGGCAGGAATGCCTGCTTCCTGAAGTTTCTCAATATCCTCAATACTGCTGACTCCCCCGCTTGCTATCAGGTAAAGTCCGGGTATCTCTGCCATCATTTCACGGTAAAGCTCCGTGGCAGGACCTTCCAGCATTCCGTCTTTGCTGATATCGGTACAGATAACTTTCTCAATCCCTTTTTCTCTGTATTTTTTCACAAAAGGAATTAGCTCTTCGGTGGTGTCCTCCTGCCATCCGGAAACTGCAATTTTCCTGTCTTTAACATCTGCACCAAGGATTATCTTTTCAGCTCCGTACTTTGTTATCCACGAAGTAAATTCCTCCGGATTTTTCACAGCAATACTGCCTCCGGTGACCATTTGTGCACCACTCTCAAAAGCAATTCGCAGGTCTTCCGATGTTTTCAAACCTCCCCCGAAATCGATAACAAGATTTGTCTTACCTGCAATCTTTTCAAGTGTACGGTAATTAATTATGTGTCCTGCCTTTGCCCCGTCAAGATCAACCACATGGAGGCGTTTTATCCCATGGTCTTCAAACTGACGGGCAACTTCCAACGGATCTTCATTGTAAACCTTTTTTGTGCCGTAATCGCCTTTTGTCAGACGAACACATTTGCCCTCGATTATGTCGATAGCAGGGATTATCTCGATCTGTCTCTTATCTGTATATCCTTTATTATTCATTTTTTTCATCTACACGTAGGAATGCACGGCCGTGCTTTCCTACATAAAAACAATTTATAGTTTCAGAAAATTCATCAAAATCCGTTCCCCCGGTTTTCCACTCTTCTCGGGATGGAACTGGGTAGCAAAAAAGTTATCCTTCTGCAATGCTGAACTGTATGGGTGAATGTAATCTGTTGTTGCTGTTGTATGCTCTCCCTTTGCTACGTAGTAGCTATGCACAAAGTATACATACTCACCCTCAATCGACGGGTCGAAGATATCACCTTTCAAATCAAATATCCTGTTCCAGCCCATGTGAGGAACTTTCAGGTTTTGTGGGTTCGATTCGGGAAGAATAAATTTCTTTACCTTCTCTTCAAAAATGTTAAGACACGGCACATCCCCCTCCTCCGAATGACTGCACATCAGCTGCATGCCAAGGCAGATACCAAGCACCGGCTGCCTGAGCTCTTTTATCAGATCTCCTAATCCGGTTTCATTCAGATACTGCATGGTCTTTTTTGCCTCACCTACGCCGGGAAATATCACCTTATCGGCTTTCTGTATCTTTTCCGGTTCGGCAGTTATTTCCGCTTCATATCCCAAGCGTAAAAGAGCATTATTAACCGAGCGGATGTTTCCCGCATTATATTTTATGATTACTGTTTTCATTACATATTTCTTACTTCGTCGAAAGCAACCAATGTCAAGTCAAGTATTACATAGCAATGAGACTGCTTCGTCATTTCAGTGTTTTTCTGATTCTAATCGAACTGTTCTCCTATTTTTTCAACAAGCTTGCTGAATTCATCTACGTTGTACAACCTGGTAAGAAAAATTATTTTTCCGTTTCTGTCTATAAGTACATTTCTGGTAACTCCTTCTTTCTTTCCGGCATACAGTCCGAAAATATCAGCACCCGGATCAAGTCCTATAGGATAGGTAATGCCGGTCTGCTCTTTCAGCATAAGTGCCTTTGCCTTTGGTTCGTCACGGTCGATGGCATAAACATGAAGGCCTTTATCTTTGTATGCCTGCCAAATCTCACTTTCGATATGTGGCATCTCCTTACGGCAGACACCGCACCAGCTTGCTGTAAACTGCAGCATAACAACTTTACCTCGCAGGTCTGAAAGCTTAACTGTCTTTCCGTCATCTGCCAGAGTCATTGTAAAATCAGGTGCATCATCACCCACCCTTACTAAAAACCCCCTTTTGTCAGGTGTGCGTTGTTGAGCAAAAGCATAGCCTGAAAAGAGAAAAATAAAAACAGCTGAAATAAGTGTTTTTTTCATATAAATAGTTTTATCCTAAACGGCATTATGCCGTACAGTTTAATTGCGATACAAAAATAGCTTTTAAAAATTATTCTTTCAGTTTTTTTACGAACTCTCTTATTTTAACAGGGTCATTCCCGTTTTCATCCAGTAATTTTATAAAAGCACTACCTACAATGGCACCTTTCGAGTACTGACATGCCCTTTGGAATGTCTCCCTGTTGCTTATGCCAAAACCGATCAATGCCGGATGTTTCAGCCCTAGGTTGTTCACCCGCTTGAAATACTCTATCTGCTTTTCCGACACATCTTTTTTGGCTCCGGTCACCGCAGC
>JAADEM010000074.1 GCA_013153405.1 Chlorobiota bacterium | reverse complement strand
TTTGGGAATTCGTACAATAACAGCGGCATCAATTGGCACACCCTTTATAGCTTCATTATTTTTATATAGTCTGTTATTGTTTAAAAAAAAGAATATTCCGGATAAAATCGCGACGAGTAATACAATTAAGAGAAATAGATAACTTTTTTTCATTTAAAGATATATTCTTTTATGTGTTTTCCGACTCCAAATCTAAAATGAATACCAGTAAAAATCAAAGCAGACAAAGATTAGATATAAACATTTTTCTATTATTAATTGACAATTAAGATTTTTGTGGCATTTTTTTCTAATCCGTCTTCAGTTGAAACAAATACTATATAAACTCCGGATTTTACTTTTTCTCCGTGCAGGTTTTCTCCATTCCACTTAGCTCTGCCTCCTACTGATTTTGTTTCGTAAACAAGTTTTCCGCTTACATCAACAATTTTAATGACAGAATTTTCCATTAATCCGGTTATAATTATATCTCCGCTATAATTTTCTCTTACCGGATTTGGATAGGCGTAGATTTTGTTAAGTGAGTTCTCGCCTTCGGTAGCAAGAGCCTTGTATGAGATAATGCCTTTGTCGGTACCGATAAATAATTCTCCGGTTTTTGGTTGTATGGCAAGGCTTTTTATGCTATTGGAGATTAACGGGCTGTTGTCGGTGTTAAACGATGCCAGGGTTTTTGTTCCGTCTTCAGAAACAAGAAATAACCCGGAGCCTAATGTTCCCAGCCATTTGCGATTGCCGCCATCTACTGCTATTGCAGTTACTGTTTCTTTTTCGAGTAGATAATCTGCAAGGTTTGTACCGTCATTTCTTGGCACTTTAATACGGCTGGCTATCGGTTTTTCTTCATCAAATATCGCATAAGGTCTGTAATAAACCAGAATACCGTTGTTGGTACCTACCCATATGTAACCATTTTTATCCTCAGCCAGCGAATATACATTAGTTGTTATCTCTTCACCGTTTTCATCCCAAATCAATAATTTACCTGCATTTCTGTTGTCTGAATCAGAATACCTGCTAAGCGGACACCGGTATCTGTCGTCTGTTTGATCTTCAATGGTATTGTTTATGTCAAATACGAATAATCCGGCCAGAGTGGTTCTTGGAATTATCATCCAGAAAATATTGTTCCTTGTTTTAATAATCTGCCCCATCGAGTGGAGATCGGAGATTGCTTTGTATGAATATCTGAGCCATTTGTCATCGTTTGTTTTTACAACCAGGCCGTAATCAACCTCACCATTGTTCATCCAAACGTTTCCGTCATTATCAACCACAATTCCGCCAACTCTTACGTAATTTTCACTGCCTGTCCAGTCTATATTCTGTAATCCGCTGTTATATTGATTGTAATTTTGTATTAAATCACCTTCGTCAACTTCGAAAACACCTGTTCCCCAAGAACAAATATAAGCATGAGCCGGATCGTTTGGATCAATAGCAATATCCAGGAAGTCTCTCCAGTATTTTTGTTCCTCGTTTTGATAATCTCTCCTGAATTTTTTCCAGCTTGTTCCATCAAAATAGGAATATTCGCCAGGGTACATAAGGTTGTTCCAGGATGTTGTAATTCCTCCTGCTGTTGTATATATACATTTCTCAGATGCGGCAATGTCGTATACATTGTTTGACATTGGTCCGTCGGGGTAATAATAGTTATCTGTATTGTTTTCCTGAATTTCAACTATTCCGTAATTGTTGTCAGCTATAAATAGGGTGCCGGTGTTTTCATCAATAATGGCATCGTTTATGGAAGGTGCGGAGGTTTCATTACCTTCAAATTCATAACTGGAAATCTTTCGTGTTTCTTCCAGATTTGAGTTGAATAATGTAACTGATGTGTTAGTAATTACCCCCAATAACGAATTGCCGACGGTAAGTCCTCTGAAATAATCAAAAGATTTAATAAATATCCATTCACCGTTTTTCAGGATATAAATATCATTGCGATTACCTGTTGTTCCTTTAGAGGCAACAAGTATATCATTATATTTTATTACACTGCTGAAATTTTCTGGTATTCCTGTTGTTTCATGCCATGTGTTGTAATCACCCAGTAAGGGACTGTCAGCAGGAGCTTTCAGAATACCCTTTTCGGTTGCGGCATATAAATCTCCGTTGTATTCACTTATTTGATTAACTTCAAGATTTGAGCCTCCGGGCCCAATATAATATGTGTCTGAAATTTCATATTTGTCAGGGTTTATTACCATAATACCGAAGGGCATACTACAGTAAATCTTATTGTTTAATTCAAAGAAATGATTTATTTTTTTACTTCCCAGCATGTTTTTATTTTTCAAATCCGGGATTGAGACTATTTCGTCATCATTAATAATGTCGATGTTACCGTTTTCATAACCAACAACAAGTTTACTTGAGACAAGAGATGATAAAGAACAGATGTCAATGTCATTTAGTCCGTTAGTTTTATTTAGTCGCAAAAAGGTGTTTTCTTCGGGTAAATAGAAAAACAATCCTATGCCATTTGATGCGACTACTTTGTTATTGATTAATTTTACTGTTTTGCATGAAGAATAGGAAAAATAGTCTCGCCATTCACCTATTTTTTGCTGGGAATAGAAAGGTGCAAAATATATTGCCAATATAAGAGAAACGATGATTCTTTTCATTTTGAAATCAGCTTTAAGTAATTTGCTAATTTTTCAACAGCCCGTGCTCTGTGGCTTATTTTATTTTTTGTTTGCAGGTCCATTTCTGCGAAAGTGATATTGTATCCGTCAGGAATAAATATGGGATCGTACCCAAAGCCTTTGGTTCCAGATTCTTTGTCGGTTATTTTTCCGGTTACAATACCCTCAAAAAGTTTCTCTTCGCCATTTATTATTAAAGAAATGACAGTTCTGAACCGGGCCTTTCTGTTTTCTATGCCATTTAATTCTGACAGAAGTTTTTTCATATTCTTTAATGCATTTTTTTCTTCTCCGGCATATCTTGCTGAATAAACTCCCGGAGCGCCGTTCAGGGCTTCAACCTCAAGTCCGGTATCGTCGGCAAAACAGTTTAATCCGTATTTTTCATAAACAAACCGTGATTTCTGGGAAGCGTTTGCTTCCAGGGAATTACCGGTTTCCGGTATTTCATCGAAACAATTGATGTCTTTTAAGCTGAGAAGATTAAAAGAGTCTCCGATTATTTTTCTTATTTCCAACAGTTTATGTTGGTTGTTTGTGGCAAAAACAAGATCCATTCTGATAAAATAATGTTTGTTGTAAATAAAACGGAATAACCGTAACAAAATTACATATTATTGTTTGTTTAAATAAAAAAGTGACCATGAGGTCACTTTTGCAATATGTTTTTATGTGTTGCTTCATCAGCCAAAGCTACCATAACCGTATCTCATTAAGTCGGTTCTAGGATTCATAACCAATACCGGAATTTTAGCTGAGTTGGCAATAATATATTGTTCATTTGCTCCAAGAATAAAATCATGAAAAGCGATATCTCTTGTTGTCATAACCAATATTATGTCGGCTTTAATATCTTCGGCATATCTGATTATTTCCTGAGGGAACGAAAGTTTTCCATCGGCCATGGCTATTTCATACTCAATGCCTTTTTCTTCCAGAAATTTTTTGTTGAAAACCAGATTTGCTTTTGTTCTGCTGTCTACGTTTCCTCCTTTTGATGCCAGGGCAAACATATAGGTTTTTACTTTAAATATCCGGGAAAGAAAATTTACCCATTTCAAACTCTCTTTGTTTTCACTTTTATAGTCAACGGGATAAACAATTTTTAATTCATCATCATTATTAGGAGGTTCCTGAATAACAAGATAAGGGATTTTAGAACCGACAATTACCTTAAGAGCCCAGCTTCCGGTAAGTTTCTGAAGTCCTTTCATTCCGTGTGTTCCCATAACAACCAGCATACTGTCGATCTCATCAACTACCTGGTTGATAGTTTTAAAAATAGTGCCAAACCGAACAATGGTAGAAGGATTTATACCAAATTCGCGATAAACTTTCTCTCCAGCTTCTTTTAGCTTGCTTTCAAATTCAGGGAGTTGGGGCTCTTTTTTTACAATGTGAAGCAAACAAAGATCCGCATTTAATTTGTTGCAGAATTTTACCGCATGTTTTACTGCATTATCGGCGACCTGGGTAAAATCATATGGAACCAGTACGATATTTTTTTGTGTCTCCATAAAATCTAAATGATTGTTCTTCGTTTAAGCAATAAATATAGTACTTTTGATTTTAAATCAAACAATTATTCCTTCAGAATTGATGAAATTTGTGTTGATTCTTATAAAATATTAATGTTCAGCTATATAAATATTACAGGTTTATTGTGTGGCACTTTTTGTCATGATGCACATTTGTTATGGCTTGATTTAAGCAATAATAAAATACAGATTTCTGTTCTGAGCTTAGTGTTTTTTTTATTATTATTTATTGTTTTAACTGTATTTACAACGAAAAAAATTGTAAAACATTATAAGGAAAAATATAGAGAGGAGTATGATAGGAAGCTTAAAATTAAAGAAAAACTTCTTACTTCACATCCTAAAATTGATTATGAGAAAGTTACTATACACGGGGGTAAAAGGTATCATAAATACAAAAAAGTAACTGTTCTGTTTGCCGACATTCAGGGTTTTACCAGAATTGTGGAACACATGAATCCTGAATTACTTATTGATGAACTGGATAAATTCTTTTTTCATTTTGATGAAGTTGTGGAGAAGTACGGGATTGAAAAAATTAAAACAATTGGAGATGCCTACATGTGTGCAGGAGGTTTACCCCGGAAAAACAGTACAAACCCTGTGGAAGTGGTTTTGGCTGCTATTGAGATGCAGCAATACATGAAAGGGGAGATGCATTCTATAATTGAGGATGAGAATGAGCTGGGATTCTGGGAACTTCGTATCGGGATTCATACCGGACCGGTTATTTCGGGAGTAATCGGACAAAAAAAGTTATCTTTTGATATTTGGGGAGATACCGTAAATATAGCATCCCGAATGGAATCATCAGGAGTTGCCGGTGAAATAAATATTACCGGAGTGACTTATCAATTGACAAAGGAGTTTTTTGATTTTGAATACAGAGGAAAGATGCCGGTAAAATACAAGGGGGAAACAGATATGTATTTTGTAAAAGGAATAAGAAAAGAACTTTCAAACGAAGGCAAGGGGCTTGAACCAAACGAACTGTTTTTTATCCGGCTTCAGCACATACGATATATTGATTTGGAAGAAAAAATACTTGATAAACTAACTAAGGAGATTCCTGAAGACATGTTTTACCATAACTCTGTTCATACAAAAGATGTTATAACCAGGGTTGAGGTGCTGGGCAGAGCCGAAGGAGTAGCTGATGAAGATATGTTGTTGTTGAAAACAGCTGCATTATTGCATGATACAGGTTTTCTTATTAAGTATGATGATCATGAGGAAAACAGTATCCTTTTTGCCCGGGAGATATTGCCAAAATATAAATACAGTGAACGTCAGGTTGAAGAGGTTGTAAAACTTATAGAGATAACAAAAGTAAATCAGAATCCGGTTACACTGCCTGAAAAAATACTGAAAGATGCTGATCTTGACTATTTAGGCCGCCCTGACTTTGTTCCTGTTTCTGAAAAATTGTATAAAGAGATTACCAGGTATGGTAAACGAATGTCGATTGAAGAGTGGAATAAAATGCAGTATGAATTTATTTCAAAACATACCTATTACACCGAATCGGCGAAAAAACTGAGACATGTAAATAAAGAGAAACAGTTGCAAAAATTAAAAGAACTTTTAACTGTTTGATATAAAATATTCAGCGGAAATTTTCGTTATATTTGTCGCTTTAAACTATTAAGGATATAGGGGTTTTTGAACAATAAATTAATAAGAAATTATGGCTAAAACATTTGAACCTGAAAACAGATTGCCAAATATGATTGGGCCGGGAACCAAGATTATAGGTAACATAGAAACCAACGGAGATATCAGAATTGACGGAATAATTGAGGGCGATATACAGTCAAAAGGAAAAGTGGTTGTGGGGCCTAATGGAACGGTAAAAGGTGAGATTAAGTGTACTAACTGTGAAGTGTCGGGCAATATTAACGGAAAGGTTAATGTTTCTGAACTTCTATCGCTTAAGTCTTCATCCAATATAACCGGTGATATAAAAACCGGGAAACTTACAATTGAGCCTGGAGCCATGTTTACAGGTTCGTGTGCAATGGATAATGTGGCACATTCAACATCAGTGCCTCCTAAAAAGTAGCTTTCATGTTGTGAAAGCTGTCAGTATATATATAAAGCCGGTTGTCTTTGCAGTGGCTCTTTGGATTTTGAATGTGCTTATTGCATATTACACCGGAAATGATATTGAAAAAATAAGTCTGATGGTTTTTTTGCTGTCGGGCTTGTTTTTTTTATTTAATGTGGTTTTCAGCGGGTTATCTGTCAGGCGGGGGAAGACATATTTGTTGTACTATGTTGTTTTATCAGTGGTAAAGATAATTATTGTGTTGTGGCTGGCCTGGTACTTTCTGTTTTTTAACCGGAGCAGCTCAAAAGCAGAAGCTTTGTTTTTTCTGTTCGACTATTTTTTGCTTTTTATATTTGATGTGCAAATGAGGATCCGGACGTTAAACAAGAACAATAATTAAAGTTGGGGAATTAAATGAAAATTCTTATTTTGAGACAAAATTAATTACAGGTGTTAATGGCAAAGATTCTGAGAGTATCATATACTGTTTTTCTTTTTTTTATAGTCGCTTTAGCTTCATTTGCGGAGAATGAAAATCATGATAATTCTGAGATGGCAAGTGAAGAGGAGTCATTTGATGCTTTAGGAATGATAATGCATCATATATCAGATTCTCATTATTGGCATATTATTTCTTTTGAGAAGAAAGACGGTTCCCACACCGAAATATCTTTGCCGCTGCCTGTTATTTTGTTACATGACGGAACTCTCAGCGTTTTCATGTCATCTGAATTTCACCATGGAGAATCGGTAGTTAAAAAAGGAGATTCCTATTTTAAACTTTACCACGATAAAATATACTTTACCAATAGTGAAGGTGAAATTATAAAAGATGAGGAAGGACATCCGGTGAATGAAAAGCCGCTTGATTTCAGTATAACGAAGAATGTGGCTTCCATGTGGATGAGTGCTCTTATTATTCTGGGGCTTTTTATTACTGCAGCGAGAAAATATAAAGGCAGTCCCTCGATGCCAACAGGAGTGCAATCATTTCTTGAGCCGTTAATAACCTTTGTCAGGGACGATATTGTAGTGGAACAACTGGGAGAGGAGAAGGCAGATAAATACATGCCCTATATCCTTACAATATTTTTCTTTATCTGGGTGAATAATCTGATAGGTATGGTTCCTGTTTTCCCAGGCGGAAGCAATGTGAGCGGAAATATTGCATTTACATCAATACTTGCATTGTTTACTCTTATTCTTACCAATATAAACGGAAGTAAAACCTACTGGAAACATATTTTTGCACCACCGGGTATTCCGACTCCAATAAAGGTGATGCTTGTTCCCATCGAAATTGTAAGTATATTTACAAAGCCCTTTGCATTGATGATACGTTTATTTGCAAATATTACTGCAGGGCATATTATAATACTGAGTCTGGCATCATTAATGTTTGTCATGAAGACTTATTACATAGCTCCATTGTCTGTGGGGTTATCATTATTTATGTCTATGCTTGAACTTCTTGTGGGCTTATTGCAGGCATATATTTTTGCATTATTATCAGCTTTGTTTATCGGCATGGCAGTAAAAGAAGAACATTAATTATTAAATTAAAACATAAAAAAATGTACACAGCTATCGGATTAGGTTTAATTGTAATCGGAGCCGGAATTGGTATCGGCAGTATAGGTAAAGGAGCAATGGAAGCTATCGGTCGTCAGCCTGAAGCGACATCAAAGATTCAAACAGCAATGATTATTGCAGCAGCGCTTATAGAAGGGGTTGCCCTTTTTGCCATTGTACTTGCCTGGTTGGTTGCATAAAAAAGCATAACTATGGATTTATTAACTCCGGATCCCGGCTTGGTTTTCTGGACCGGGATTACATTTTTAACTCTTCTGTTTCTGTTGCGTAAATACGCCTGGAGACCGATACTTCATGCTTTAAGGGTTCGTGAACACTCAATAAAGAATGCCTTGGCTTCTGCCGAAAAAATACGAGAAGAAGCCAGAAATATTGAGGTGTTAAAAAAACAGACCCTTGAAGAGGCTGCTTTACAACGCGATAAAATTATTGCTGAAGCCAGAGAGCTGAAAGATAAAATTATTGAAGAAGCAAAAGTTTCGGCGCAGAAAGAAGCAGATAAGATAATTGAGAAAACAAGAATTCAGCTCGAAAAAGAGAAGAGAGAAATTGTTGAGCAGATGAAAGCACAGGTTGCCCAGCTCTCTGTAGATATTGCCGGAAAGCTGTTAAGAGAAGAGCTTAGCACAACAACTAAACAAAAAGAGATTATAAACAGATATCTTGATGATGTAAGTTTTAATTAATGTCTTTTTGTATCAGTTTTAAGCAACTAAACGAATAAGAAATGAATTTAAGCCTGGTATCGGTACGATATGCAAAGGCCCTTTTTAAGCTTGGCGTTGAAAAGGGAATTACTGATGACGTTTATAACGACATCAAGTTGCTTGGCTCTCAGTTTTCGGATGTTGAGGGGTTTTATGAATTTGTGCTTAGCCCGGTAATTAAACCTTCGAAGAAAAAAGAGTTGTTTGAAAATGTTTTTGGGAAAACATTAAATCCAATAACCCTTAAGTTTATAAGCCTTGTGATTGATAATAACCGGGAGAATATACTGAAATCTGTTTTTCGCGATTATTCCGCTTTTTACAAAGATTCCAAGGGGATTAAAACAGCGACCGTTTACTCTGCCTTTGAACCGGATGATGCTATCAGGAATAAATTTAAAGAACTGATAGAAAAAGAGCTGAATGTAAAGGTGGAACTTAATGTCGTTGTGGACCCCGGACTTCTGGGAGGTTTCATCCTGAAAGTGGATGATAAAATGATAGATGCCAGTATTCTGGGCAAGCTTAAGAAAGTAAAAGAATACTTAATACAAGAATAATAAATAAGTAGATCAATGGACAATATCAGACCGGCAGAAATATCAGAACTGTTAAAGCAAAAAATTGAAGGATTCAAAAGTGAGGCTGAACTTGAAGAGGTTGGCACCGTACTTGAGGTTGGAGACGGAATTGCCAGAGTTTACGGACTGACAAACGTTAAAGCAAATGAGCTTGTTGATTTTGGCAGCTGTTACGGTGTGGTATTGAATCTGGAACAGGACAATGTGGGAGTTGTTTTGTTTGGTGCCTCAAGAGAAATAAAAGAAGGTGATTTGGTGAAACGCACCCGAAGAATTGCATCGGTAAAGGTGGGAGAAGGCCTTTTGGGCCGTGTGGTAAATGCCATTGGTGAGCCAATTGACGGAAAGGGTGCAATAACAGGTAAGCTATACGAGATGCCGATGGAACGAAAGGCTCCCGAGGTAATATATCGCCAACCGGTAAAAGAGCCTATCCAGACCGGAATAAAAGCAATTGATGCAATGATTCCTATCGGACGGGGACAGCGTGAGTTGATAATAGGAGACAGACAGACCGGAAAGACGGCTATAGCCATTGATACTATAATTAATCAAAAAGAATTTTACGATAAAGGAGAACCTGTTTATTGTATTTATGTTGCCATCGGGCAGAAAGGCAGTACCGTTGCAAAAATAGTAAGTACACTTGAAAGATACGGAGCAATGGATTATACGGTTGTGGTTTCTGCAACTGCGGCCGATCCTGCAGCAATGCAGTTTTATGCTCCTTTTGCCGGTACGGCAATCGGTGAATACTTCAGAGATACCGGGCGTGCTGCTCTTATAATATATGATGACCTTTCAAAACAGTCGGTATCTTATCGTGAGGTGTCACTTTTGCTAAGGCGTCCACCCGGACGTGAAGCATTCCCCGGCGATATTTTCTATCTGCATTCACGTTTGCTTGAGCGTGCTGCTAAAATTATTGAATCGGATGAGATTGCCAGTAAAATGAATGATCTTCCCGAATCGATAAAGAGTGAGGTAAAAGGCGGAGGTTCTCTTACAGCATTGCCTATTATCGAAACACAGGCCGGTGATGTAAGTGCATATATTCCTACAAATGTGATATCGATAACCGACGGACAGATATTTCTTGAAGGAAACTTGTTCAATTCAGGAGTAAGACCGGCTATTAATGTTGGTATTTCTGTTTCAAGGGTTGGTGGTAATGCACAGATAAAACCCATGAAAAAAGTTGCGGGAACTCTTAAACTTGATCAGGCCCAGTTCAGAGAGCTGGAAGCGTTTGCCAAGTTTGGTTCAGACCTTGATCCGGCAACAATGGCTGTTCTTGATAAAGGCCGTAAGAATGTTGAACTTCTGAAACAGCCGCAATATTCACCAATGAAGGTTGAGCATCAGGTTGCGTTGATATATTGTGGGACACAGGGACTTTTGCAGGATGTTCCGGTCGAGGATGTTAAACAGTTTGAAAAGGATTATATTGAGATGCTTGAGTTACGTAAGCCTGAGGTGTTTAAGAAAATAAGAAACGGAAATGTTGATGATGAATTGTTTGACGATTTAAAAACAATAGCCGTTGATGTAGCTAAGAAATTTAAAAAAGAGTCTTAATAAATGGCAAATCTCAAGGATATACGGACAAGAATAAACTCCGTGAAAACAACACGGCAGGTTACGAGTGCGATGAAAATGGTGTCAGCGGCTAAATTCAAAAAGGCCCATGATGATGTTGCTCACATTACTCCGTTCGTTGAGAAACTATCAAATATTATTTACGATCTGGTTAATTCCTGTATGTGTGCGGGAGGCGAGGTTAATACTCCTTACACGAAAAAAAGAGCCCCTGAGAATATTTTAATAGTTGCCATTGCTTCAAATCGTGGGCTTTGCGGTGCTTTTAACTCTAATATTGTAAAAAAAGTAGAAACATTACTGGAGTCTGATTTTGCATCTCAGTACAAAAACAAATCAGTTGATATAATTACAATAGGCAAGCAACCGCAAAAGGTTTTGAAACAGCGAGGCTTTAATATTATTAACGATTACAATGATTTCTGGGACAATCCGACATTTGATGCGGCAGCAGAACTTGCCGGTTCGTTTATGGATGCATTCTCGAAAAATAAATACGACAGGGTTATTGTTGTTTATAATGAGTTTGTAAATGCGGTATCTCAGATTGTCAGGGCAGAACAGTTGTTGCCACTTGAAATGCCTGTGGATAATGATGTTAAGCATTCGTTTAATTACATTTACGAGCCTGATGTAGATTCAATTATTAATACTATTATTCCGAAAGCATTGAAAATACTTTTCTATAAAATGCTTCTTGATTCACTTGCCTCTGAGCATGGTGCCCGTATGACATCGATGCATAAAGCTACGGATAATGCAACCGAGTTGTTAGGAGATCTTGAACTTGAATACAATAAAGCGCGACAGAGTGCGATAACAAAAGAGATACTGGAAATTGTAAGCGGAGCCGAGGCTTTAAAATCGTAATTAATTCCATATTTCAAGCAAAGTTCCTCCACCGCTTACCCTTGTTTTATAGGCTTTTAGCGGCCAGGGCGCATCTCCGGAGATAACATCTCCGTAAGGGGTACCTATAAGAAACTCTGAATTACAGCACGGACACCGGCATGTTACATCATTTTCTATTGTAACAAGACAACTTACCTGTTTTTCGTTTGGACACATAAGATCGAAGGCATAATAAGTGTCAGAGGAAAGACGATAAACCACAACTCCGTTTATCCCTGCCCTGTTACCTGCATTATCTGTTGTAACAATAAATGTGTTATCTGCATATTTAGGATCATCGAGATAGATCTTTACATAAAATGATACGTTGGGAATAATATCGTTTTTGTAACTGTTATCACAGGTTGAAAACAATACGATTAAAGCAAAGGCGGAAAATGTTTTTTTTAAAAAGCCACTCATTTCAAATCTCTGAAAAATACAATAAACTAGCTGCAAAATAATTTAACGGTGCAATATCATAATAAATTGTGATAATAGCAGGAAAAATTTTAACTTTAACTTGATTAAAAAAACAAACAGTTTAATAAAATTATAAAGAATACCGGAGTGTTTCAGAATCTTTTAATAATAATGAAAAGTAGTTGGGGTGATATTGTTTACCTTCTGGTAATGGTGGTTTTTTTCATCATCTCATCCATAGCTAAAGCCAGAAAGAAGAATGCAACACCGGTTCCTCATCCCGAGACGGAAGAGGATATGTTTCCTGATGGAGCGTCGCCAGATCCGTTTGCAGGCATCTTTGATGAGGATGAACAGGTTCATGATACCAAAGAACCGGTTTTTGTTCCGAGAGCAGAGAGTATCCCTGTTGAAAAATCAAAACCTGTATCATCAAGTCAGGAAACGGCATACTCTCAGGAAAAGGAAAAGATTTTTTCGTATGACGACAGTGAAGAACATGGTAGTTTCTGGGATAATGAAGAGTTCGATCTTAGAAGAGCCGTGGTTTTTTCTGAGATACTAAAAAGGCCTGAAATATAGGGTTTCCGGCTTTTTTGCCGAAGCTTAGGAAACCGGATTAATTGGGTATATTATTTAAACTTTGTATATTTGCACCAAAGAGTTTCGGATTTCCGGGATTCTTTTATTTTTTATATATCTTTTAAAAAGATACAATTATGACACCTATAAAGTATATAACCGAAGATGGATTAAAAAAGCTGAAGGAAGAATTACATCAGCTTGAAAATGTAGAGAGACCTAACATATCGAAACAAATTGCTGAGGCACGTGATAAGGGTGACCTGTCGGAGAATGCAGAGTATGATGCAGCAAAAGAGGCACAGGGATTACTTGAGATGAGAATTGCCAAACTGAAAGATACAATTGCTAACAGCAGAATTATTGATGAGTCTCGTCTTGATACCGAGAAGGTTCAGCTATTAAACAAGGTAGTTATAAAAAATCTGAAAACCGGAGCAAAAATGACCTATACAATTGTTCCCGACAGTGAGGCTGATCTGAAATCGGGCAAGCTTGCCATTTCAACTCCAATAGCCAAAGGTTTGCTTGGTAAAAAGATTGGAGATAAGGTGGATATTCAGGTTCCTTCCGGTGTGATGACATTTGAAGTTATTGAAATTTCATTGTAATTTTAACAGTAAGAAAAAAAACTATTACACAATGGCTTCAGTATTCACAAAAATAGTTAATGGGGAGATTCCTTCGTTTAAAATAGCAGAAGACGATAGGTACTATGCTTTTCTGGATATTAATCCGCTTGCGAAAGGACATACGCTGGTAATACCCAAACAGGAGACTGATTATTTGTTTGATCTTGATGATGAGTTATTGGCAGGACTGATGGTTTTTGCCAAGAAAATAGCAAGGGCTATTGACAAGGCAGTTGAGTGTAAAAGGGTTGGAGTGGCAGTTCTGGGGCTTGAAGTTCCTCATGCACACATCCATTTAATTCCACTACAGACCGAAGCTGACATAAGTTTTTCGAACCCAAAACTTAAGTTTTCACAGGAAGAATTTGAAGAGATAGCAGAATCTATCAGAAAAGAACTTTAAGAAAAGTATAACGATAAAGTGGGAGGATGTCCAAAAAGTAAAAAACAGACGTCATTGCGAGGAGGAACGACGAAGCAATCTCTTGATTATCAATGCCTGTGAATTTAGGGATTCCTTCATTTCATTATCAATGACGGAATTGCTTAAAATTCTGATTGTCAACGAGACTTGTGCGTCATTGCGAACCCCATTTTATGGGGTGAAGCAATTCTTAATGCGGTTGAGATCGCTTCTTCGCTCTCGCTCATCGCGATGACGCCGGTATTCTGTCATATTCTCATTATGCCTCAAAAATTTGGGGTGAAATCTCGGAATGACGA
>JAADEM010000076.1 GCA_013153405.1 Chlorobiota bacterium | reverse complement strand
TTATCCTGAACTTCGAGAATTATGTGAATTGTTTTTCCCGGGTCATCAGGGCAAACAAAAGATGCATCAGGTCTGTCTGCAGAGTTGATGCTTACAACAGCTTTGGAAGTACTGGCCTCTTTGTACTGCCACCAGGAATATGTCAGGTTATCATTATCAGGATCGTATGCTGTACACGATAGTTCTATTACCTCTCCCGGTTTTGCTGTTATATCCTGATCAACAGTGAGGTTTACTACCGGCGGGTGATTTGCCTCTTCATAGCTTTTCACACACCAATCGGCACGTACCGCATATTCATTTTGAAAATCATCAGCCCAGCGGGCCCCGGAATAACAATATGCCTGTTTTTCAGCATCCGGGTCATTCGCAGGAAGTTTATTCGGACCATTCCATTCATCAATAACATTATTGACGTGACATTTGAAACTGTCTACATCAGAATTAAAACGACTGCCCCAGCCGCCGTACGAAGGATCTTCGGTACTTCTCAATCCAAACTGTGAACCTAATATGTGTAATACAGACGGAGCATCCCCGTCAACATCATCGTTCCACGAATGTCTCCAATAAAGACTGCCTGTTAAAGGACCATGGTTATGAATCAAATTTTCATTTGTCCACTCCTCAGTAGAATAAGCAACATTATCGCACCAGTATTTAACCTTCCCCCAGCCGTTGGTATATTCATAATTTTCAGCATCAAGCATTAACGGTGCAGGATCATAATGATCAATTATATACGAAAGATTTACTCTGTCAGGCTGCCTGTCCTGATATTTGGCCGCGATGAAATATATCCTGAGTTTTTTGGCAACATAAGCTTTTTTTTCAGGATAGTTATCATTTATATATCGTAACGCAGCAGTAACCGTTACAGGTCCTCCCCAACAGGTTACCCAAACCGGACTGTCATCACTTTCATCCAATAAAACTTTTGCAATAAGCAACGAACCGTCGGTATCTATTGAATAATCATCATATATAACATTGCCCCGGGCAGTAACACTTCGCAGATAGTCAGGAGTCGGATAATCGGGATCGTGCAACTTCAGATTATCATAAACTTTGGCATAAAGGTCGATCTTAGCCAATATTCTTTCATACTCTTTACTAAGATATTCTTTTTGCCAGGGACCTCCACTCGGAATAAGTCCTATAATATTCTGATCGTTTGAGAACAGAAGTGTTCGTACAAGCGTATTCTGATCGTCCTGCGAATCCATGCCAATATCAGTAGTGTGGATAACCCTGATCTTCTTTGGTGCCGATGAATACTGTGCATTGTCCGTATTCCTTTTTTTATCAGAGGCGCAGCTATTCCATACAATAAATGATAATAAAACAGTAATATGAAACAGCGAAAAAGGTTTGTTAATATGCATAATAAGTATTAATTATTTTTTAATTTTTACAATCACCCGTCCGTATCTTGTCAGTGGATGTTCAGGATCATCATCCTGCACTTCGAAAATGATGTGGATTGTTTTTCCAGGGTCATCAGGACAAACAAAAAAAGCATTTGATTTGTCAGCATTTTTGATATTCACTGTAGCAGAAGAAGTGCCTGCTTCTTTATACTGCCACCATGAATATGATAATTTATCATTATCAGGGTCAGAAGCTTCGCATGACAGATCTATTCTCTCTCCGGGTTTTGCAGTCACATTCGGGTTGACAGTCAGCATTACTTTGGGCGGATGGTTGGCATCTTGATAATCCTTCACACACCAGTCGGCTCTGACTGCAAGTTCGTTCTGGATATCATCATTCCATCTTGACCCCGAATAGCACATTTTTTGAGTCCAGTTACGTGTGATGGTATCGCCGGAATATGCATCGGCAACATAATGTATTTTCAGATCTTTTTCATCCCAGTCTACATATCGGTTATCGTTGTTCACACATCTTGTAAAACGGGTGCCCCAGCCTCCGTACCACGGCTTTTCGGCACTTCGCAAACCATAGTAAGAACCAAGCAAGTGCAACATTGCAGGAGCATCTCCATCACAATCGCCTGTATCGTAATATTCAAAATCGGCACAAAGCGGTCCGTGTCCCACATTGTAATTCTCAGCTACCCATTCGCGTGTTGAGTACTGAACATTGTTATACCAAAAATGCTCATCCCCCCAGTAGTTCATGTAGTTGTATGTTTCGCAGGTAAGCATTTCGGGAACAGGATCATAATGACTGTTAATGTAATCCATGCACGGCTGCACTTTCAGGTAAGTATCTCCTTTCCCTTCTTGTCTGCTAACAAAATATATTTTCAGTTTTCTTGCCACATAATCTTTTTCTTCCGGATGATGATCGTTGATATATCTTAACGCTGCGGTTACCGTAGCAGGACCGCCCCAACAGGTAACCCAAACGGGAGAATCATCCGAATGGTCAAGCAGGACATCTTTAATATGAAGAGATCCGGGAGTGTCGGTTTTGTAATCATTTGCAACTTCGTTACCCGGCATTGTAATTCTTCGCAGATACTCAGGTGACGGATAAGACGGATCATGCTTTTTAAGGTTTTCATAAACCTTTTCGTACAAGTCGATATGATGGAAGACCTTTTTAATGATACCTGTATCCGACCACGGCGAAGCACTCGAATGTATCCCAATTATATTTTGATCGTTGGCAAAAAGCATTAATCTCACAAGCGTATTTTCATCATCCTTTACAAGATCGGATGTATGGATCACTCGAAGCTTTTTATTGATCACAGCTTTAACCTCTGTGTTTTTTTGTTGTTGCCCGCAACCGGATAAAAGAAGTGCAAAGAACAAGAACACAGTTAAAACCAGAACTTCTGACATCCGGACTGCAGATGTCAAGACTTTTTTCAAAGAAACAAACTGAACCATCATAAATAGGTTTTATTTTATTATATCAACGTTAACAGAGTCTGCGGAATTCATACTGAATGAGAAATACAAATAGTTGTTCTTGTTATTGTAACTCCAGTCATCCTCATTCAGAGCTTTACCGTTAAAAATTACCTTTTCAGGTTTATCACAATACATCTCTATCTCATAAATCCGGCCGTTAAGTTCTTCTTCGTAATTATCATTCAACATATTTACCGACAATAAGATCTTATCTTTCCGGTCATCGCAAACGAACTCTGTTGCTGCAATCATTCCGTTCTCATACTTATAACTTATCCCGTCATCTTCATACAAAGTATAGGATGTCCTTTTTTCAGGATAGACTTTCACTGTCAAGGTATCATAAAACTCTGTTGTGATGTATTGTTTGTGTTTTTGGTACGGGATAATCGCACCTGACCTGATAAAAAGAGGCCCGCCCCTGTTTTCGGGGAACACACTTTTAATTGTTTTTCCGCCGCTGATCTTTTCTCCGGTCCAGAAATCTATCCAGTTACCCTGTGGAAGATAAACAGAGTCACTTGCCACGCCAACAAGGAAATTGTCACCGAACATATACTGAAATATGAGATCATCTGTTTTACGGTCATCCGGAAATTCCAGAGCCAATGCTCTTAATATAGGTTTCCCCGTTAACGTTCCGTTAATTGCCGTAGAATAAATGTATGGGATCAGGTCATGCCTTAACTGTGAATAGAACCTGAAAGCAGCTTTTTCTTTGGGAGGCAGATACCAGGGGTGTAACAATCCGTACCAGCTGTTTACCTGAACCCAGGGAAGAAAGAACCCCATGTGCATAGCACCAAGGTTATTATCAGCAACCTCCATTACATCGCACGAGGTGTTCATCAGCCCGCTTAGTCCGAGGTTTAACTGATCGAACAGAGCTGTCCGTCCTCCTCCATTATCTCCGCTTGTCATGGCACCCCAGTGTTGTGCTCCCGCATAGCCGCCGCAATAGTGATGGAACGAGCGAATACCTTTATAATTCCGGTAAGTTTGCTCCATCTGCTTTTGCAGTAAAACTTGATTCAGGTTATGCATCTCCTTGTCGGTATAACCATTGTAATATTTCATATCCGGATGTTCATCAAGCGTACGTCCCGGATCCAGTTTAAAACCGTCGACCCCCTCATCAATGAACTTAGTAAGATGATCAAACCAATGTTCTTTTCCCGAAAGCGGTTTACCCTCCTTTTCGGCAATGGCATCTTCTTCGGCAATACTCAGATCGTGATCGACACACAGCCATAACCCCAGCTTAAAACCGAGTTCATGCAGCTTATGTATAAACAATGTGTTATACTCTGTTCTTTTAATATCCTTCCCTTTGTTCCACCATAACTCTCCCGGAAACTTATCAAAATCCCAGTCTTTTGATGTTGAAAAATCATAATACTTTTCCATCCACTGAGGCTCGATCCAGAATATATCGCATGGTATCTGTTCGTTCCTGAAGTTGTAAGCATCATCCATCATGTCCATCTGGTCTTCAATGGTATTACCACCGAAAGCCAGACCATACATATATTTAGGCAAGAGATAAGGTTTTCCGGTAATAGTAGTGTAAAGATTAATTACCTCATCCATTGATCTGCCGAGCATGATATAAAAATCGATATCAGGAGTTGTATTGAGAATATACAATTTGTCTTTATCGAAACGCCCTACATCAAAAAAGTTAAGTACGGTTGTATTATTAAAAATACCCCATCCGTCAGAACTCATAATAAAAGGAACAGGCACCTCCGCTATCTGATAGGTAGCCCACATCCTGAGAGCCTCACCGCGGTGCTGCACATGATCCCTGCTTGTTGAGCCGCCACCGTAAAGCCGCTCGTCATCTTTCAGCAAGAATGATATTACACTGTTCCCTGTTGAATTTCCTGCAACCTTCCCTTTCTTTTTATCCGATGAATAATTGACATCACCTATAATTCCTGTTCCGCTCGATGTTTTTTTGAACTTCCTGTTCAATGATGTTTTTAACGATGAAACTGTTTTATCATCATCGTATAAAAAACTGATATTATCAATCACTGTTTTGCCATCCGTATCTTTGACAGTTATTTCTCCTATCTTCTCATTTATGAACAGTTTACAACTTTTTGTAGAAATTATTTTTTCAGTGCCCTTATTCTCTACAGTAAAATATGTTTTATCCCTGTCAGTTTTCACTATTCCGTATCGTTCCATAAGTGATTCCGGAAAGTCGTTACTCTCAGATACTCTTATCCTGATTATCCGATCGGTACTTGGTTCAACTTTTAAATACTTTTTGTTCTTCAACGGAATAATAAAACTGCTCTCCTGAGCATACAATGACCCGGTGAACATAAAATACAAAAGAAGAAGTAAGGATAAACGATTTTTCATTTCTTAAATTTATTTTACCGTAAAAGGCTTTTTCATTTTCAAGGTTATTTCAATTCCCGGGATACAGGATCGGGATAATTCATACTGTCATCATCCAGTACCAACACCCAGTCTGTCATCTGACCGCTTGAAGGCGGAACAAATGCTTTTGTCTTTTTTGCATTGTCAAACGGTTCTATTTTTATGCTCGTTCCTTCTCGCGGATTGTACCAGTAACCTGATATAACATCACCAGAAAGTTCCTCCATCTTCACATGCACAGGATTTCCATGCGGGGTATAAATAATGATGAATGAGCCGTCTTTCCCTTTTGCGGCCCGTATTTCGTTTTTATTCTGCCCAAACACATTGGCAAGTACATCCTGGTCAGGTATCATCTCAAGGAAGTTCCTTGACTCAAACAACTTTCGCATATACCCCATCTGTTGTGCACCGGGCTGGTAAATCGCCGCATACCACGGAATACGGGCTGCTGTTATCGGTTGCCTGCCGGGTTGCCACATCTGCCATATATTATGATTGCCGTAAGTGTGTCCGGCGGCTCCCGCCAATACCGACCAGTAACCTGCCTGCCGCACATCAAAAGCCACGAACCTTTCATTTTGAGGAGAAAAATGAACCGGGTGGTCTTCATATTGCGGCTCGCCGTTTATTATGGGCTTAGTTGGTTTTAGGCAGTAGTTTTCCAACATCATTTTATAAACAGGATTGTTTTTATACGAATGTCCTGTTTGTGCCATGTTGAAATCGAGCCAGTTTTCGTTTTGGAACCATTGGGAAGAACAGGTCCCGCCCCACGGATGGTACGAGATAAGATGTTTCCCTTTATCTCCCGCGACAATGCCATCAGCCATTGCCTGTACTATTTCTGCCTGCAATTTGTTTTCCGGAACCCTGTCGCCGCCAAGTATCCAGATGATATTGGGTTGGTTTACGTATCTTTTTGCAAGCCATTTATGAAAAGTTCCGGCTTTTTCGGGAGTGTCGAATATTACCGGCCCGACTCCCCACTGAAGATTCCATTTATCACCCCAGGTAGGGAGTAGTGCAATGTACATTCCAAGTTCGTCAGCCTTTTGCAACACCCAGTCAACATGCTCAAAATATTTTTCATTGGGTTTTGAATAATTATTGTCTAAAAAAGGTTTTTCTCCTTCTGCATTAGGTGTGTTCAACCCGTCAAGTTCGGCAAGTACAACAGCCAGTATAACATTAAATCCTCTGGCCATCCTGTCTTTCAGGTAAAGTTCTGTTTCTGCTTTGTTCAAACGATGAAACATTTCCCACCCGGTATCTGCCATGTAAAAGAAAACAGACCCGTCCTCCTTTACCAAGCGATGACCATCGGGACTGACACATAACTTCTGAGAAAACAGGGAAAATGGAATAGTAAGAATGATCAGCAATAATATCATTGCTGACAATTTCATCTTTTTTATCAAAATATTTCTCATAAAAATCATCAGTTGAGGTTGTAACACATTTGTTTCATTGTATCTTAATCCTATCATTTTCTAATATATTTCACCGTTTCTTTGGTCTTTGCATCGTTAAAGCTTCTATTTCATCAGCAAGATTGTTGATTTTGGTTTATAATCAATATGTTTTGAGAATCGAAGAGCAGCCTTTTCTCTCTGATTCTTCATTACATCGCATAGGTATGCTAACTCCACATTATTTTCTTTTTGAACAAAAGGTTCAACAAAACCACTCATTCTTCGCCCAAGCCCAACCAGAGCAATATTTATTCGATCATTGGCACCTACTTACTTTACGATAACTTTTTGCCGACATTTCAGTTGCCGTACCGCTAATAGCAATTCCTGCAGTACCTGCAACAACCTTTTTATAAAATTTCTTCTGTTATTCATATCCTGATTGTTGCTTGTATTTTTAAATTTTATTCTTTTAGTTTAAGATAAAATGCGGCCTTCTTATCTCCAACCATAATCATCATATTGCCTTCTTCAATACGTAATTTTAAAGATGAATCAATAAAAGACCAGTCTTCATTTGATAAATTAAATATTATCCTACGACTCTCTCCTGCTTTTAAAGCTACTCTTGCAAATCTCCGGAGTTTACGCATTGGAGGAGCCATTGTAGCTGTCATATCCCGAACAAACAGGTCTATGGCTAATTCCCCATAACGGTTGCCTGTATTTTTAAGCAAAACTGAAACCTGCAACGTATCATTTATATTAAGAGTATCATGATTTAATTTTAATGATGTTGAAAAAGTTGTATAACTCAATCCATAACCGAAAGGCCATTGTGGTTTATAATACGGAGCAGACCTCACCGGCATATCATAAGTCATAATATTGCCTGTATAGCGAGGATAAGTATAAGGTAGTTTTCCCGAAGGATTCACTTCTCCTAAAAGAACATCTGCAATAGCAATGGCTCCCAGATTACCCGGCCTGTAAGCCAACAAAACTGCATTCATAGAAGGTTCTATTTTACTAACTATACGAGGCCTTCCTTCTGTAAGAATAAGAATTATCGGTTTTCCGGTTATTGAAGCTGTTTCTGCTAATTTCAACTGGTCTTCCGACAGTGTCAGGTCATCAATACTGCCCGGACTCTCTGCATAACTGTTTTCACCAAGGCACAAAACTATGACATCAGCCCCTGAGGCATACTTCTGAAGATCTTTAATCTGTTGTGATGAGACTTTCTGAAATCCGGCAGGAGCAATATTTATTACTTTATCTTTGCCAATCTTCTCTTCAATAGCCTGTCTGATTGTGAGTACATTTGAAGGATAATGTGATTCATCTTTACCCTGCCATGAGTATGACCAGCTTCCGTTTAATGTAGCTCGTGAGTTTGCTCCCGGACCGGCAACCAAAACACGAAGATCATTTGACAATGGTAACACAGAGTGTCCTGAAACAGTATCGTTTTTAAGTAATGTAATCAATTCATGTGCTGCTTTTAAAGCCACCTGTTTATAGTCCGGTTTTTCATAATAATCCTCTGTGCCTTTCTCAGGAAATGGATTATCAAAAAGGTTCAAACGATATTTCACTTTTAAAATACGTCTTACTGCATCATCAATACGGGATTCCGGCACTTTACCTTCTTTAACCAAAGAGACTAGATCCTTATAGAAAGAGAGATCAGAGGGTACCATGCTCATATCTATTCCGGCATTTACAGCCATCATTACTGCTTCTTTATTATCTTTAGCTACATGATGCTTATCATACAATGCAATAATATCCTGCCAGTCAGACACAACCAACCCCTGAAATCCCAATTCTTTTTTTAACACATCAGTAAGCAGGTATTTATTGGCATGTACGGGTATTCCATTGACAGACCCGGAGTTAATCATCACCGTGGAAGTGCCTGCATCAACAGCTTCCTTAAACGGGGGCAGAAATATCTGCCGCAAAACAATTTCAGGAATATAAGCAGGAGTACGATCCTTGCCGTTAAGAGGATCTGAGTAACCCAGATAGTGTTTCATACAAGAGGCTACGGCAGTGTTTTTATCTAGCCCGTCTCCTTCATAACCGGTAATTACGGCACGCCCCATCATGGATACTAAATATGTGTCTTCTCCAAAAGTCTCTTCAAAGCGCGACCATAAAGGCTGACGTCCTACACCAAGTACCGGATCAAAGTTCCATCGTATACCGCAGGCCCGCACCTCTTTTGCCGTAATTGTTGCTGCTTTATAAACAATCTCAGTATCACGTGCAGCTGCCATAGCTATATTGTGCGGAAATAAAGTAGCCCCCTCCAAATAGGTTACACCGTGGATAGCATCAATACCATAAAGTATCGGGACTTTTAATCGTGCTTGCAGTGCATAATTTTGGATAGTCGTCTGCAAATCACGCCATTCCTTCATTGAAAGTGGTATTATTGACCCGTTTTTATCCTGATGTGTATTGAGTATGGATCCTATTCCGTATTGTATAATATATTCACGCAATAAGATTGTATCAAGAATACCTTTGTTGTAAAACTTATCCAGTGTTATTTGAGTCATTTGACCAACTTTCTCTTCCAAAGTCATTCGGGACAATAATGCTGAAACCTTTTTATCCATTTCCACATTGGATTTACCCCCTTTTTTATTATTTGTAGAATTACTACAGGAAGAAGTAAATATCAACACTACAATAACTAATACATAAAACAGTTTACCCATCTTCATCTTTAACATATTTAAATAATCATAAAATTAAAATGCATCATCAAGTGTGCGAATTGTAAGTACTTTTTTCAATTTGGATTCTGATACTTTTGTTTTTAAGTTGATTGTCACTTCTTCACCTGGCAGTAAATCAAAATAGTTATCGGAAAAGAATCCTTCTTCGTCTCCAATTTGCAGATAAATATTTTTACCTAAACTATTTGATTTTAGTGTAATGCTATATCCTGTATCGTTCTTTAAAATGCGATACTCAACCTTGGGATGAGGAACCTTAAGTTTCCTGAACGGAGCAAAATAGTAATTGTTCTTAGTAAGGACTACTCCATTTTCAATCAGTTCAGTAGTGAAAACTGAGTTTAATAATTGTTTTTCGTATTTATGACGGAATTTGGCCTTGTCAATGTCAAAATATTTATTGCTGGAATTGGCGGGAATGTCAACAGAAGAAGTGTTTTCCCAAATTACCTTTCCTTTAAAATCCATCAACCGGAGTCTTAATTTTGCATTTATTGAGCTAAGCCTGTCATTTATAATGTCAACCCTAAAATCCCGTTCATCTTCATGGATACTTACCAGTACTGGTGAATATTCTTTTTTAACATAATACTGTAATGCTTTCCAGTTTTGATAATAATCAGTAGAACTCCACGAAGCAACCGGCCAAACATCATTAATCTGCCAGTATAAAGTACCCATACAGAATGGCATTGCACGACGGTGTGCTTCGATTGCAATCTTTATTCCGTTTGCCTGCAGAACCTGATTTACATACAGGAATGATTCGAAATCTTTAGGTTTATTGTATTCCTGTTGCATATAATTTTCTATTGTTTTATTTCCAATTGATGAACGTTGATGCGATTTCATCACATCGGAATAAATATCATAATCCTCTGGTAAGGCAAATTTTTCTATTGTTGTTATTTCAGGATACGATTCAAAGCCATATTCACTCATGAAACGGGCAATATTGGTATTATAATCCTCGAATGGTTTTTGTCCATACCAAACACCGTAATAATGCGCGTCACCATTAATATAATCGGCAACTTTCCCTTGTCCTGAAGATGGGCTTGAACTCCAATAACCTCGTTTTGAATCGTATTTTGCTACAACTCCGGGCAATATTTTATGAAAAATATTTACATAGGCTTCCCAGATTTCCCCGGCTGCATTTTCTTTTTCAGCTTCCTGTTTGTATCCCCAGGAATTCCATCCGTCCAGAATTTCGTTGTTTCCGCACCATAAAGCAATACTAGGATGATTACGTAAACGTTTTACATTATCAACAGCCTCATGTTTTATATTTTCAAGAAATGCATCATCTCCCGGATACATAGAACATGCAAACATAAAATCCTGCCAAACAAGAATCCCGTTTTCATCGCAGAGGTCATAAAAGTAGTTGTCTTCATAAACTCCACCACCCCAAACCCGTAACATATTCATGTTTGAACTCTTAGCTGTTTCAATAATTTTACGGTATTTTTCTTTTGTTACCCTGGGCAAAAACATATCGTTAGGAATATAATTTGCACCTTTCATAAAAACAGGATGACCATTTAATTTAAAATAGAATGATGTCCCTTTATCATCTTTTTCACGAACAAACTCAAGTGTACGAATACCTATACGTGTATTTTTTATACTCTTTTGTTCATCAATCTTTAGTTCACCTGATATTGTATATAAATTTGCTTCTCCCAGTCCGTTAGTCCACCACAACTTAGGATTGTCAATTTTGAAATCAACGGGATATTTACCAACTCCTTTCTTAAGGTTTACCTTAGTACTTGCCAAAACAACACCATCGTTAGCAATAGAGATATTTGCTTCATTATCATTTACCGCATCAATTTCGAAAACAGCTGTAAATGTTGCTTTATCTTTGGATACCTGATTCTGGATAATCTGAAGATCCGTGATTTGAGCCTTGTCCCAGGCATTCAAACAAACAGGACGCCATATACCACTGGTAACAAGTCGTGGCCCCCAGTCCCATCCATAATGATAACCTGCTTTTCGGGTATAGATACTAACTCTTTTATCTCCTTCAACTTTCCCTATTTCAGCCAGGTCGTTTTCTGAGGTAGGGATTTTATAGCCTTGAGCATCATACTTTTTAATTCCCTCTTTTATGGGAGAACGAAAGACAATATGCATCTCATTTTCACCAACCTTTAAGGCTTTTTTAACATCAACCTTCCATTCACGAAACATATTATCAGCGGACAAAATCTTTTTACCGTTAACAAACACATCGGCATAAGTGTCAAGTCCTTTAAACACAAGCTCTACTTTGTCTCTGTCAAGTGTCTTTTTATCAATAGTAAATAAGGTTTTATATTCCCAATCCACTTTATCGATCCATTGCAGATCGTGTTCATTTAACCGGTAAAACGGGTCATCAATCTTTTTATTTACCAGTAAATCGGTATGAACTGTTCCGGGGACTGTTGCAGGCAGCCACTCGTTTTTTCCAACCTCATTAAAAGTCCAGTTTGAATCTATCTTATGTTGAACTACCATGTTTTTGTTATTTCCGTTGTTACAGCCATAAAAAAACACAGAAATTAATATTAATGTAATAACCAAGAATCGTATTTTCATAATATCTGATATTTCGTTTACTATTCAACTTTAATATAATGCCCCATATATTTAGTGACGGGACTTTTACATTAATTCCATTTTCATGGTATTCAGGTTAAGCAATTAATTATCTGTATTAGATATTATTCTAACCCAGGTTATTCTTATCGTATTTATAAAAAGAATAAGAACAAAGCCCGTCCTCATTTATAGCTGTTTTTTTAATTCTGTCATTTTTACTAATCCATTTTGTTTATATGGTTTTTGCATCATTAAATTCTCGATTTCATCAGCAAGGTTGTCTGCGGATACTTTATAAGGGACTTTCAATGAATAAGTGATCCTTCGCAATGGCTTATCAGAATCTGTTTTCCATTCACACAAACCGTTATTCCGGATATGATAATAACCCAATGTTTTAGTAAGAGTATATTTATTTTCAAAACCTCTTACTGCCACATAAACACTTATCTGATCGGCACTGTGATGGTCAGGATAAAGCCTGTCCCATGTTACCAAAGAGTGAAATACCTTATATGCGTATGCAACCGGATTTTTATCCGTATCGCACTCTTTCATAAGGCGTGCTCCTGTTTTCACATCCCAGAAATATTGTTCCCCGGCAACAAAAGTCAACATCGTTGGCCAGTGCTCATTTACATATTTCACAGCTTCCCCGTCCGGTTCAAAATTTCCGTTGCCCTGAAATGAAAGATCGCTTGGGTATTCTCCCCCGGTACATACATATTCGGTTACTTTATCATTAACCAAATCACGACCATTTAATTTACTGATTGAATCTCCCGGGGTTTTTAACAGATCTTTCAGATTTGTAAAATACCCTACACTAAGTATTTTTACACTTTTATCCGGTAATCCTGCAAGTATTTTCCGATAGAGAACTTTAGCATCCGGTATACTTTCGCCTGATCTTATATTGTTTGGGAATTTACCAGCTACTTTATCTACATATCCAATGTTCCTGTTAACACCTTTCCCCTTTTTTATACCTATTGGTATATCAGGCCGGCCATAATATGTATTTATAGCATCAGCACAAGCTGCCGAAGTCGGACAGGTAGACGAAATTATTACTGCCAGAATTTCAACTTCTCTGTTGGTCATCATTGCATGAAGCATGGCCAAAGCGCCAACATCGTCCACGTCAGAATCCATATCTGTATCGAATATAATTTTGACAGGTTTTTCATTGGCAGATGGAATATTTATTGAATGTTTTTCTATATGTTCAGTTTTATAATGTGCAGAACTTTTAACTGATTGTGCCCCAATATTAAATGGCAACAGTCCGATTAGCATTATTAAACAGCTCCAGGGGATTTTATATTTGTTCCAAATTCGGGATAATAATTTATTGTTAAAATTGTATGATAAAATATTATTCATATTAAGTTGTTTAAGGAATCCAGTCAATATCCGTTATTTTTATAAGTATCTTTTTTAGATAATACATAATCTACATTTCATTTAAATAGATACTTTATTCCGATATCTGCTTAAAGAGCTATACAATAGCGAACAAATTATATTTAGTAAATTTTTACTTTTTCAGGAACAGGCCAACCCGTAAATATATCATTGGGGTTATTTATCAAAATAGATATAGTTCTTTGTTGCTGTCAGCAGGGAATTATCGTCAGTTTTTATAGCATAGTTCGGGTTTATTATTAGTTACATATATATTATAAAGTGTCTTTTGTTCTTAAGATGAGATAATTAACGTATTTACTTTGCCCCCTTTGTAGTTAAGAACTTCGAATAATCTTTATCTGCTCCCTGAATATGATCTTTCAGCCACGATTTAAGAAAACCTGTTATTTCCAAACTAAGGACCAACTTTCCGGAATTAAATCTGTTTTCAAACTCCTCAACCTTACTTACAAACATTTTATGCTCCAACTTATGTTTTTCAAGATCAGGATATCCATACTCCCTGAGCAGAGTTTCCTCTGTATTAAAATGATAATTAATGTATTCTTTCATTTTATTTATCAAATCTGCAAGGAT
>JAADEM010000045.1 GCA_013153405.1 Chlorobiota bacterium | reverse complement strand
TCATAACAAAACAACATATTATCTGTTATCTTTAAGATGACCCTTTATTAAAAGTTTAAGACCGCATTTTATGATTGAGAAAATAATTAACTTCAGTATTAAGAACAAACTGATAATTATTCTTTTTACACTTACCGTTGCCGGATTCGGCGTTTATGCTATTATGAACATTCCCATAGGGGCAGTTCCTGACATTACTAACAATCAGGTTCAGGTTATTACCACCTCGGGAAACCTTTCCACACAGGAGATAGAACAATTTATTACAGCACCGGTAGAACTTGAGATGGCAAACCTTCCCGGTGTGGAAGAGATACGTTCAGTATCAAAATTCGGACTATCAGTTGTTACCATCGTTTTTAGCGATAACATGGGAACATATCTTCCCCGGCAACTGATTGCAGAAAAAATTAAATCGGCAACCGAAAACATCCCGGAAGGGTTCGGTGTGCCAACCATGGGACCTATTACAACAGGTTTGGGTGAAATATATCAGTATATTCTTGATGTTAAGCCTGGTTATGAAGACAAATACTCACCCATGGAATTAAGAACCATTCAGGACTGGATCGTTAAAAGACAACTGTCCGGAATTCCGGGAGTTGTTGAAGTAAACAGCTGGGGCGGTTATCTTAAAGAATACGAAGCTGCAATTGATCCATCCAGATTAAAAAGCCTTAATGTAACACTGCTGGAGGTTTATGATGCACTGCAACGCAACAACAGCGTATCGGGTGGAAGTTATATTGAAAAAACCAATCAAAGTTATTTCATACGTGGCGACGGGATGGTAAAATCACTAAAAGATATAGAAAATATCGTAGTGAAAAATGACGGAGGCACTCCTATTCTTGTTAAGGATGTTGCAACCGTACACTACGGTTATGCAAATCGTTTTGGAGCAATAACAGCAAACGGTGAAGGTGAAAAAGTGATGGGCCAGATAATGATGTTGAAAGATGCGAATTCAAAACAGGTGATTAATGCTGTTAAAGAAAGGGTAGCCGAAGTACAAAAGTCATTGCCCGAAGGCGTATTCATCAATCCCATACTTGAAAGAAGTGAGTTAATTGGCAAAACCTCTTTCACCGTTACCGAAAATCTTCTCCTGGGTTTTCTCATCGTTGTTATCACTGTGTTCCTGCTGCTTGGAAATGCCCGTTCTGCACTTGTTATTGCATCAATGATTCCATTGGCATTACTGTTTACATTATCGATGATGTACATTTTCGGAATCGATGCCAACCTGATGAGTCTCGGTGCCCTTGACTTTGGTATTATAATAGACGGGGCAGTAATTATTGTAGAGTTTATTGTGCTCAAGCTGGCACTTGAACGAAAACAGGTGGAAGGTGCCGGCCCCGAAGAAAAACGTCATTTGATGGATAAGATATCATTCAACGGAGCTTCACAAATGATGAGTTCAGCAGTATTTGGTCAGATTATTATCTTGATAGTTTTCATACCGATACTTTCGCTGAGTGGTGTAGAAGGAAAAATGTTCCGTCCTATGGCACTTGCGTTCAGTTTTGCCATTATCGGAGCAATGATATTCGGTTTTACCTGGCTGCCGGTTGCCGCATCTCTTTTCCTTAAACCTCCCAAAGAGAATAAAAAAAGTATTGCCGACAGAATAATGCATTTTGCACACATAACTTACGATCCTGTCATAAAATGGTCATATGACAATAAGGGAAAAGTTTTGGGAGCTGCATTAATTTCCTTATTAGTTACCGGAATTATTTTCTCAAAAATGGGTGGTGAGTTTGTCCCTACACTTGATGAAGGAGACTTTGTAATTCAGCCTGTATTGAAAACCGGTACTTCACTGTCAAAAACCATTGAAATGACAACCCAGATGGAAAACATCCTGATTGATGAGTTTCCTGATGAGGTAGACCAGATTGTTTGCCGTATCGGTGCTGCCGAAGTCCCTACCGATCCCATGTCGATGGAAGAAATTGATATGATAATAAAACTTCATCCGCGTAAAGAATGGGTTAAAGCACATTCAAAAGAAGAGCTGGCAGAAAAGTTCAAGGATGCCCTTTCGGTAATGCCGGGAATTGAATATGAGTTTACTCAACCCATCGAGATGCGCTTCAATGAACTTATTACCGGAGTACGTGCCGATATTGCAGTAAAAATATTTGGTGAAGACCTTAACTACCTGAACAAAAAAGCGGCTGAAATAAAAAAATTAATTGAAGATGTACCGGGTGCTGCCGACGTTATACTCGAGAAAACAGCCGGACTTCCGCAGATGAGTGTGAAATACAATCGAGAAAAGATTGCTTACTATGGTATTGATGCTGCTATACTGAACAAGTATCTTGCCATTGCATTTGGTGGCGAAATCACCGGTAGTGTTTTTGAAGGTGAAAAACGATTCAGTATGGTTGTGAGATTTGATAAAAATAACAGAAAAGACATTGACAACATCAAAAACCTACTTGTTCCGCTTCCTAATGGTAATCAGGTGCCGCTTAAAGAACTTGCCGACATTGAATATACTACAGGGCCTGCAAAGATTTCGCGCGAAAATACGCATCGCCGGGTTGTGGTAAGTATCAATGTTCGTAATCGTGACCTTCAATCGGTTGTGGAGGATATTCAGAAAAAAATTGATGCAAATATAACACTTGAACCGGGTTATTACGTTGTTTACGGAGGACAGTTTGAAAATCTACAAAACGCAACCAAGCGGCTGATGTTTGCTGTTCCGCTGGCACTTTTACTCATATTCATATTCCTGCACTTTGCTTTCAAATCGATGAAAGATGCTTTTATGATTTTTACTGCCATTCCGCTTTCAACAGTAGGAGGAGTTTTTGCACTATGGCTCAGGGGAATGCCTTTCAGTGTATCGGCAGGAATCGGCTTTATCGCACTGTTCGGCATAGCTGTACTTAATGGAATTGTACTTATTGAACATTTAAAAGATCTTCAGAAAGAAGGAATTAAAGACATGAAAGAGCTTATCTTTAAAGGAACAAGAGACCGTCTGCGTCCGGTAATGCTCACTGCTGCTGCAGCAGCAATGGGTTTTTTGCCTATGGCTATTTCAACAGGTGCCGGTGCTGAAGTACAAAGACCTCTGGCTACTGTAGTTATTGGCGGACTTATAACCTCAACAATGTTAACCATGATAGCACTGCCTTTATTCTTCAGTATTTTTAATAATCCGAAATATATGAGGAATCCGTTTAAAAAAGGCCCGGTTAAAAGTATTGCAACCATCTTGCTTTTATTGGTAACATCAGTAACCGGCTTTAGTCAGGATAAAGAGATTTCATTAAATGAGGCTGTAAACATTGCTGTTGAAAACAATAAAGATTTAAGTGCTTACCGTTTGATGGTAGAAGAACAAAAAGCCCTTAAACCAACTGCATTCTCTATTGAAAAAACAAATTTGTATTACGAATACGATGAGAACAACATTGCCGAAAACGGTCATCCGCTGAATGTTTTCGGAGTATCACAGAACTTTAGTTTTCCAACGGTTTATTCTGCCCGGAACAAAATAAACAAACAAAACATAACCATGGCAGAACTGATGATGGAGAAACAAAAACAGATTCTCACTAGAGAAGTCTCGATGGCCTATTATCAGGTGCAACTTCTTCTGAACAAAAAGAAGATTTTCTCAAAAATTGACAGTTTATACAGAAATTTTGTACGAAGTATTGAGATAAGCTATCAGGAAGGCGAATACAGCGAACTTGATTTGATGAATGCCAGGGCCAAACTGCAAAACATTTACCTAATGCTTAACGGCCTCAACTACGACATAGAAGCAGCATATAAGCAACTCCATAAGTACATGCAATATGACAGCTCTTTTGTGATTCCGGCATCAAAACCCGGACTGGTAGAGGTAAAAGAATTGGATATCAATTCGGTGCCGGGAGTAAAAATTGCTCAACAACAAACCGAATATCAAAATCTGAAACTAAAACTGGAAAAAAACAAACTGGCTCCCGATATAAGCTTAACTTATTTTATAGGCTCCAACAATTACGATAACGCAAAAAATTATAACGGTTTCGGATTCGGCCTTGGAATACCTCTTTTCTTCGGGGAACAAAAAGCCAGAATAAAAGCAAACAAAATTGCAATTGAGGTTAGCCGCAACTTACAGGACAGTTATAAAATACAACTTCAATCGGAATATATAACATTACTTAGCCGGCTGAAAAAGTACAAAGATGCAATAGATTATTACGAGAGTATGGGGAATAACCTTAGTGTAAAAATAATGCAATCGGCAAAGAAAAGGTATGAGCTGGGTGACATCGATTTCTTCAACTTTGCTATGAGCATTGAAAATGCACTTGACCTGACTCTCAGTTACTATGACAACATTGAACAATACAATAAAATAGCTTTAGAAATTAACTACCTGCAGCTGAAGAAATAACAGACACAAATAACTTAAATTTAACATATTCGTTGGTTTTCTCCGGAAAAAAACGATACAAAATATAAAAGCGATGAAACAATACAGCATATTCAAATTGGCATTCATTTCCGTACTGACAATTCTTTTTTATTCATGTTCGGGCAACAAAGACGATAATGCACAAACGGAAGATGCGGCTAACGCACATTTAATCAAAATAACTCAGAAACAATTTGATTTCAGTGGAATGCAACTAGGCAAAGTGAGCACCCATAAATTTGAAAAAACAGTAGACTGTAACGGTTACATAAATGTAACCCCGGATGGATTGGCAAATATCAGTACCCAGATAGGAGGACTTATAAAGAAAATAAATGTAAGCCCCGGCGACAGGGTAAAAAAAGGAGATATATTGTGTGAACTCTCCTCTAATGATTTTATTAACCTTCAAAAAGATTTTGCTGAAACTTCGGCGAAACTGAATCAACTTGAAGCCGATTATAAACGTAGCAAAAAACTGTATGAGGAAAAGATTGGCTCTGAAAAAAACTTTATTGCCATCGAAAGTGCATACAATGCAATGAAAGCTCAGTACACAGCATATAAAATGCAGCTTCAGATGCTCGGCCTGAATGTTGACAGAATTGAAAAAGGGAACTTCTATTCGGCATGCCCTGTTGTATCGCCCATTACAGGACTGGTTTCGGATGTATATGTAAATCTGGGGCAGTTTGCCGAACAACAACAAAGACTGATGGAAGTTATAGATCAAAATAAAATGCAACTTCGGCTTTCCGTCTTTGAAGATGACATTTATTATCTGAAACCGGGACAAACAGTCAGATTTCACACAGTAAACAATCAGGACACTCTCTATACTGCATCCCTGAATAAACTTAGTAAATCGATAAACCCTGAAACAAAAACAATCACCTGTCTGGCCAATATCACTCCAGGACAAAAAGATTTTGTTAACAACTCATTTATACGTGCAGGTATAATTACCGACAAGCAGGATGCACCAGCCCTACCTAACGATGCCTTAATTAAATCTGAAACAGGAATTAAAGTTCTTTCTCTGGTTAAGAAAGAAGGAGACACTTATTATTTTAAACCTGTAAAAGTAAATACCGGCAGGGTTTCAAAAAAATTCACTGAAATATTAAATGGTAAAGATCTTGACGATGTCCTGATAAAAGGGGTTTACAATCTGAATGTGGATTAAAACATAATGAGCAATAAATTAAAAAGATGTCCCCAAAGTCGTTATTCCGAGATTTCACCTCAACATTTGGAGTATGATGAGTAAATGACGGAACATCAGCGTCATCGCGATGAGCGCAAGCGAAAAAGCGATCTCAACCGTTCAGAGATTGCTTCATCCTATAAAACAGGGTTCGCAATGACGTATAAGTTTTTTTGACAATCAATGCTTTAAGCTATTACGTCATTGGTAGATTTCACCTCAACATTTGGGACATGATGAGTAAATGACGGAACATCAGCGTCATCGCGATGAGTGCAAGCAGCTTGTCCCGATTTTTTTCGGGAAAGAAGCGATCTCAACCGTTCAGAGATTGCTTCACCCCATAAAACAGGGTTCGCAATGACGTATAAGTTTTTTGACAATCAATGCTTTAAGCTATTCCGTCATTGGTAGATTTCACCCCAACATTTGGGGCATGATGAGTAAATGACGGAACATCAGCGTCATCGCGATGAGCGCAAGCAGCTTGTCCCGATTTTTTTCGGGAAAGAAGCGATCTCAACCGTTCAGAAATTGCTTCATCCTATAAAGTGGGGTTCGCAATGACGTTAATTTTTTACTTTTTGGACATCCTCTACTCTTGTTTGTTTTTGCACAGTTAAGGCATTAGATTTGTAATCAGCTAAACACAAACAACATTCAATGCCATCTTTTCCCAAAGATATTCAGTACTACAAATTTTCCGCTTACGGATTTCTAAAAAATCTTCGATTCTTTGATGCATTCTTTATTCTTTTCCTTGTCGATAAAGGATTGCCTTATTCACAAATAGGTTTACTTTATGCCATAAGAGAAATAACCATAAATATTTTTGAACTGCCATCGGGAATTGTAGCAGATACCTTGGGACGGAAAACCTCATTGGCTGCATCTTTTATCACATACATTTTTTCATTTTTGTTTTTTTATTACTCATCTGACTTCAGGTTATTTCTTATAGCATTCATTCTTTTTGGTATTGCGGATGCTTTCAGGTCGGGCACGCATAAAGGTATGATTATGGATTACCTGAAAGTAAAAAAACTGACCGATTATAAAATTGAATATTACGGACATACCCGCTCATGGTCACAAACTGGTTCTGCCATTTCATCTCTTATAGCCGGAACTATAGTATTTTTTAGTGCAAACTACGATTCTGTTTTTTTATATTCGGTTGTTCCTTATCTGATAAACCTATTACTCATTGTTTCCTATCCATCTTTTCTTAATTATTCAGATAAAAACAAAACATCCGGAACCAGTGGACTAACAAAGACATTCAGGACTTTTCTTAACACTATCAAACAACCAAGACTACTCGGTATAATTAACACTTCTGCCATCCATTCGGCATACCTTAAAGCAGTAAAAGACTATATTCAACCGGTTATGGTTAATGCTGCTATGATGATACCTGTTTTTCTGTACCTTGAAGAAGACAAAAGAAACGGAATATTCATTGGATTGGTTTATTTTGTAATATACCTGCTTACATCAAAAGCCTCCAGACTGTCAGCTGCCCTGACAAAAAAACACAGACAAAGAATTACCACAATAACACTTTTTGCCGGTTTTAGCTCGGGAATTTTTACCGGAATATTTTACTACAACAAATTATGGATACCTGCCCTTATCACATTTACCGGAATTTATATTGCTGAAAACATAAGAAAACCTGCTCTTACCGGATTTGTTGCCGATAACACTCCCAATGAGATACTTACCTCTGTAATGTCTGCACAATCGTTATTAAAAACAATTCAAACAGCATTACTTGCTATGAGCTTCGGTTTTGTTGCCCAATATTTCAGTGTAGGAACTGCATTATTTTCAGTTTCGGTTCTATTGACTATCCTGACTTTTATTGTAAATAAAATATCACTCACAACCGGAAAAAGATAAAAACAACCGGTAAGCTTACCGCTACTGATAGTAATAATTAATTTTTTCCTGGAACATTAAAAAAATTATACAAACACAGATTTATTTACAACCTGTCAAAAGATAAATTCCCTTTCTTTAGGCAACACCTGTCCTGCATCATCTTTACCAAACATAAAAAGCATGTTTTTAACAATGCATATACTAAAAACAACAGGGCTACCAAAAGAAAACAGACTTTTAAGAAAACATATGTCTATTTTTTTCACCACAAAATAGTTTAAACCGTTTTTAATAACTATTTTTACAAATCGGATTTCAGGAGCAACCTGAGTCCGATTTTTCGTGTTTAACAACTGGCATTAATCAATGCCTGATACTGAAAAACAAAATTCAAATGAAAGTTGATGTTTTATTAGGACTGCAATGGGGAGACGAGGGAAAAGGTAAAGTTGTAGATGTTCTCACTCCTGACTATGATGTTATAACAAGGTTTCAAGGTGGACCGAATGCCGGGCACACTCTTGAATTCGGAAATGTAAAACATGTTTTGCACAATATTCCTTCCGGCATTTTCCACGAAGATAAAATAAACATCGTAGGAAACGGAGTTGTTCTCGATCCTATTACATTCAAGCAGGAACTAGATGAACTTAAAGCCAAAGGATTTGATATTACAAAAAATCTTTTCATCTCAAAAAAAGCTCATCTCATACTACCTACCCATCGCATACTCGATGCTGCATCAGAAGCTTCGAAAGGAAAAACAAAAATTGGTTCTACCCTGAAAGGTATAGGACCTACCTACATGGATAAAACCGGAAGAAACGGTCTCCGTGTCGGAGATATCCTGATGAATTTTGAGCAGAAGTATGAAAACCTGAAAAAGAAACACATTCAGTTACTTTCAATGTACGACTTTGAATATGATATAACTGAATTTGAAAACGGCCTGTTCGAAAGTATTGAGGCTTTAAAACAATTAAACCTGATTGATAGTGAACATGAAATAAACAAATACATAAAAAAAGGAAAAAAAGTTCTGGCCGAAGGAGCCCAGGGAACTATGCTTGATATTGATTTCGGCTCATATCCGTATGTAACATCATCCAATACCATAACAGCCGGAGCTTGTATCGGCATGGGTATTGCGCCAAATAAAATAGGAGAAGTTTACGGTATTTTTAAAGCATACTGCACCCGTGTGGGAAGCGGCCCATTTCCTACCGAATTGTTCGACGAAACAGGGGATGAACTTAGAAAAGCAGGACACGAGTTTGGTGCTACAACCGGACGACCCAGACGTTGCGGCTGGATAGACCTTGTTGCTTTAAAGTATGCAGTAATGATAAATGGAGTAACACAGCTTATAATGACCAAAAGCGATGTCCTTTCCGGATTTAAAACAATTAAAGTTGCAACAGCATACAAAATAAACGGAAAGATTGTTGATGAGTTTCCCTTTGAACTGCCCGATGACCTTGAACCCGTATATAAAGAACTTCCGGGCTGGAATAAAGACCTTTCAGAAATTTCGTCTGAAGATGAATTTCCTGCTGAGCTTAAATATTACATAGATTATCTTGAAGAGGAGTTGGGAGTACCTATTAAAATAATTTCCGTAGGCCCCGGGAGAGATCAGACAATAGTAAGAGATTGAAACCCCTTTAACAACTATAAATATTTTAAAAAGCGGATGTTCCAAAAGTCGTCATTCCGAACGAAGTGAAGTCTGCCTGCCAAAGCCTCGGCGCAGGCAGGGAATCTCAAAATTTACAATTATTGAAAATCAAAAGATTGCCTGCCCGACTTGGTTAGGCGGGCTTCGTTGTTCCTCCTACCAATGACGTTAAGTTTTTTCTTTCTGGACATCCGCTTTTTAATTGAAAAAAAATAACTAATTTCGTTTGCATCGGTCTTTGGTAATGGCCATTTTATTTTAATCTTTAAAAGCTGTTTATGAATATATTATATCTTGGAGTAATTCTTCTGGCCGGATACTTTTTTTCTGTAATTTCCGAAAAAGTCGGTTTCCCTAAAATTATGGGCTACCTTACAGCTGGTATTATTCTGAATCCTCAACTTACCGATATTATTCCTGCTGATTTTAACTCAATTGCCGATCAGGTAACTACATTCTGTCTGGCATTCATCACTTTTGAAATCGGAAGTAGTTTTTCCATTAACGATTTGCGCGACACAGGACGTAAATATTTCACCCTGGCCTTTTACGAGTCATTTACAGCTTTTACTTTTGTACTGATCGGCTTCTTTGCCATAACCTTATGGGTGTTTCCTATTGCCGGACTGGGCATGCATCTTGTTGTTGCATTCACTCTTCTACTGGCTTCTCTTGCAGCTCCTACTGATCCGTCGGCAACTCTTGCTGTCATTCACGAATACAAAGCGAAAGGCCCGGTTACCAAAGCAATTCTCGGGGCTGCTGCTTTTGACGATATTGTAACACTGTTCCTTTTCAGCTTCAGTCTCTCTTTTGCCAGATCGTATGTAGGAACTTCCGACGTAAGCTTTTTTACCGTTCTGTCGCATATTTTATACAAAATCACGGGTGCTGTGGTTACCGGAGTTATCTTCGGATTTATATTCAATAAAACTGTTAGCCTTCTGAAAATAACCGAAAGAAAAGCTCAGGTAGTTATATTCCTCGGTTTCCTATCTTTTACTTTTGGTGTTGCAACATGGCTCGAAATGGATGAACTGTTTTCAACACTGACACTGGGATTTATGGTAAGAAATTTCAATGTTTACAAGAAACAGATTCTGGAACTTACCGAACAGGGACTTGAAGATCTCTTCTTTCTTATTTTCTTTGTATTTAATGCAATGGCATTTGATTTCAGCTCAACAAACCTGAGTATTGTACTTTCAATATTTCTTTTCATTTTAATCAGGGCCACAGGTAAATACACTGGTATGTACATAGGAACCCACAAACTTAAAATGGATAAAAAAGTAAAAAAATATGCTTTTGCCGGCCTTATACCACAAGGCGGAATTGTTTTGGGACTTTCGTTAATGTTAAGCAGTGAACCCGAGTTCAAAGGCTTTGCAAATATACTTTCCGGAATTATAATGGGAGCAACCATTCTGCATGAATTTATGGGGCCTGTAATAGCTCACATTACACTAAAAAAAGCAGGTGAAATTCATAAAAATGACCGAGAGGAAGATATTCCTGAAATTTAAACTCAGTTAAACGTCTAATCTTCCGATAATGAATTTAACTGCCGAAGAACAAGAAATATTCGACGGAAAACATGGTGAAACACTGGCCAAGGTTATGCGCACCGTAGTCAGCTATGGAGACATGTTCGGAGCCAAACGGCTAGTACCTCTCGATAAACCAGTTCATCTCGTTACTTCATTTGGTGTCACCATGCTAAAACCTCTATACGACATCATGGAGGAACTTACAGAAAGCGAACTGAAAGTAAAAATGCCTTTCACTGTCGATCCGCGTCCTTTTGATAATAACCTTGATAATAATTTTATTGAAAGCCTGTTATTCAGGTTAGTCTACGGAAAACAAAAGAAATATGAACAACAACTCTTTGCTGTTGGACTAAAAGATAAAAAAGCATTCTCTTGTACGTGCTATATGCCTGAAGTTGGCAATGTACCTGAAAAAGGAGATATTATTGCCTGGGCTGAATCTTCTGCAGTTGCATATGCCAATTCGGTTATTGGTGCACGAAGCAACCGTACTTCTGCTATTATCGACCTCTTTTGCGGAATTTTAGGAAAAACCCCTGAATTCGGATTACTGACTGATGAAGGCCGTAAAGCAGACTGGATTGTTATAGTTGAAACAGACACTCTTCCTCCTGCTCAGATTCTTGGAAGTGCCATAGGAATAAAGGTGCAGGAAGATGTTCCATATATAAAAGGGCTAGGCAAACTATTAAAAAACCTTTCAAAAGCACAAATAAACGATTACCTGAAAGACCTTGGAGCAGCCGCCGCATCAAACGGTGCTGTCGGATTATTTCATGTTGAAGGCATCACTCCTGAAGCTAAAGAGTCAGGGCAGAATCTGATAAAAAAAGAGGCTTCAGAATATGTAATAAATGATAATGAAATACGGCAAATAAAAAATTCATATCCCATACTATGGAAAAACAAAAACAGTGAACCTGACCTTTGTTTCATAGGATGTCCTCATCTGTCATTACAACAATTAGAGGAATGGACTAATTCACTACACAACAGCCTGAAACAAAAAGGGATGAAAAGACTCAAAATAAAAACTATTCTAACTGCAGCACCTGATGTTATTGATAAATTCAAACAAAACGAGAAAATGTACACAAGGCTTAAAGAAACAGGGGCCTTTCTTTCCGCCGCCTGTGCTCTGATGGCACTGACTAATCCGTTATACAAAAAAAAGAAAGTAATCACAAACTCGAATAAGCTGAGAACATACACTACGGCAAGATACTACAACGACAGTGAAATATTGAACCTCCTTACTGAATAGAGAATACAAAAATGAGCATCTTTAAAGGAAGACCCATAATACCTGGAAATTATAAAGGCGAATGCCTTGTGTCACGTAACGGAGTAAATATGCTGGCAACCTTCAGAAAAAGCATCCTTACTAAATCAAAAAAAGCTGTTTGTATGGACCAGAATAATACCGACCTTTATAAAAAAGTAATAAGTGATAAAATAATATGCCTTCCGCGTACCATTGGTTCTACAACAGGAGGTATAGTAATACAAACAGCTGCAGGAATGGGCATAATGCCTCCTGCTCTTCTTTTTTCCGAACATATCGATCCTCTTGCTGCAGCCGGAGTACTGGTAACTGATATCTGGTCAGGTAAAAAGGTAATTACAATTGATGGTCTCGGACATGATTTTCTTGAAGAGGTAAAAGACGGAATGATTCTTGAAATAAAAGAAGACGGAACAGTAATACTGAACATAGCAAACAAATAATAACTTTTAGCATTTAAAAACTGTAGCTCATGATCACCTCTCCTACACTTCTGCTTAATAAAAATATTGTTTTAAAGAATATCGAAACCATGGCAGCCAAAGCAAAAGCTGCCAACACAATATTCCGGCCTCACTTCAAAACGCACCAGTCGGCTGAAACAGGAAGCTGGTTCAGAGATTATGGAGTAGAATGTATTACAGTTTCATCATTAAAGATGGCAGCATACTTTGCGGTAGCAGGATGGAACGACATAACAATTGCCTTTCCGGTAAATATACTCGAATGGAAGGAGATCAACGAACTGGCAGAAAAAATAAACCTTAATATCCTTATTGAAAATAATGAAGCTATATCGTTTCTTGAAAAGAAACTGACCAATCCTGTTGGAGTTTACATAAAAACCGATACAGGATACGGACGCACAGGTGTAGATGCAGAAAATATGGAACTCATCGGAAAGCTACTTGAACCGCTGAAAACAAGCAAAAAATTAATTTTCATAGGATTCCTAACTCATGCCGGTCACACATACCATGCTCATACAACCGGAGAAATAAAAAACATAACGGCTGACAGCATTCGCAAAATGCTTGCCTTGAAAACATTTTTACGATCCGATTTTCCCATGCTACAGATTTCATACGGAGATACCCCATCCTGCTCAATCGCCACACCCGAAGAACTTAACGATCTTGACGAGATTCGACCCGGTAACTTTGTTTTTTATGACGAAATGCAGTTCCGCCTTGGTGCCTGTTCCCGTGAAAATATTGCAGTTGCACTTGCAGCACCTGTTGTAGCCAAACACCCTGAAAGAAATGAAATTACTATTCATGGAGGAGCTGTACACTTATCTAAAGAATTCCTGACTGACGAACATGGTAACAACTATTACGGCACAGTAACCGTACTTGACGGATACACTCCGGATGTAAAAAACATTATCGGAAAAATAACCGAAATATCACAGGAACATGGGATTGTAAAAATCGATGATAAAAATATTTTGAAAAATATAAAGCCCGGAGATATGATTGCTGTACTTCCGGCACACAGTTGCCTGACTGCCAACCTGATGAAAGGATACGTTTCTGCAAACGGGGAATATATAACAATGATGATTTAATCTGTATTTTAATTTTCTTTATTTTTCGTCAACATTTTACCTACTATAAAAGCCATAACAGTAACCAGATAAAACTGACCAGAAAGGGTAATAAGCAACGAAACAGCCTTAGCCGGATCCTCAAGCGGTAACTTATCACCATATCCCAAAGTTGATAATGTCACAAAAGAATAATAAAAAGGATCGTATGGCATTGAACCGTCGTCGGGTAATGTAAAATTAAATGCCTCGGGGAAATATGTAATACTAAACGCTATCAGCAGGCTGAAAGAAATTCCCAGTAATAAATAACCGTTTATTGCTTCTATTATCACATAATTATCAACTTTTTTTCGTTCTGAAACCAAAGCTATAAACTTAAACACAACCGTGATGAAATAAAAAATCACAACACCCCTCAACAATCCGTTTATCACAGGCATCTGAATAGTTCTAGTTATCCACAGCGCAACTAATGTAAAGCCTACATGAACCACCATCTTTTTACTCTCGTCACCGGATACTGCAAAAACGGACAATACAATTACCAATGTGATAAAAAGATTAAAGACAACCTCTTTTACCGCACTATCCCCAAAAAAAGGCCAGACAAACAGTGATGCAAAAATAACCGAAAACAGAGCCCAGTTACTTATCAGTAACTTAAGGCGGTTAAGCCGTTTCTGTATTTTATCAATATCAATTTTCATTAAAATATACTGTTGATTATTAAATGCAAAATAAGAAAACATTTTAAATAAAATAAAAAACGGCACAGTATAACTGCACCGTTTTTATGTTGTCTATTCAAACAATGACCTGAAGTCTTCGGATGAATAAAGAATATTATTTCTGAATATTCGGCAATTCAAGCCCGTATCCTTTCTTTTTATCCTCTATCTTAAGCAGGAATGCAAACAGCAGAGATGCAAGAGACAGACCGAGGAAAATCAGCATATCGTAAAAGTAATCATACCTCAGATTCAGACGTTCTTTCACAATTACATTATATGCTTCCTGTTCGCCTATCTTTATCACTTCACGAAGCATTTCCTTCTTATCGCCCGAAAGTCCGGCATTCTGGATTTTGCTCACAATTCCGTTATAAATCTCACTTTCAACCTTTTTAGTATCAATCTCTTCAATTGATACCGGAACGTAATTGGTATACTGAACAACAGAATCGACAGCAGAACCGGTTGCTTTTTCAATGGCTTTATTTATCTCCTTAACAGTAAATCCCTTTTCAGTTAATGTTTCCGTGAATGCCTTCTCAATAGCAGTTTTTACTACTATCTTATTCGGCGACACATCCGGATTGGTAGCATTAAGAACATTACCAAGAATGAGCGGAATAAAGAGAAGTCCGATATTCTGAATCCAGAAAATAACGGCATAAGCTGTTCCAAGTTGTTTTTCCGGAATAATCTTCGGTACTGACGGCCACATTGCTGACGGCACAAGTGAGAAACCGATACCCAGAACGATAACCATTACTGTGGCAACCCACCATACATTCAGTGTCGGAATGGCAAGAACTCCGTGTACAAGTATCAGAATCATGGAACCTATAATCATAATTGTGGCTCCTTTTCCGTACTTATCGTATATACCTCCGAAAAGCGGAGTCAGAAACATTGTACCCAAAGGCAGAAGTCCCGGAATGGTACCTGCCAGATAAGGATCAACATTATATTTGTTTATCATCAGGTCGGTTGCATAAAACAGGAACGGAAATACAGCCGAGTAAAATAAAACACAAAGAATGGCAATGTACCAGAACCCCAGATTACTTATAATATATTTAATATCGCTGAGCTTGAACTCATCCTCAGGCGACTTCTCTTCTTCTTCAACTCCCTCACTTTTATCAAGTTTAATATCAAGTAGCGAGAATGCAATAAATGATGCTACACCGATAAGCATTACAATTAATGCAAAAAGAATAGGAGCAGTCACACTGAAATTCTTTGCCATCGGTAATGATATCATTAAGGCAAGCATTGTCCCCAGTCGTGCAATAGACATCTGCATTCCCATTGCAAGTGCCATCTCTTTACCTTTAAACCAGCGAACAACAGCTTTAGAGATTGTAATACCAATTGCCTCTGTTCCTACTCCGAAGATGGCGAAACCAAGTGAAGACAGAAGCACCTGCATCTTCATTTCGCCAATTAAAGGAATATATACTACCGAATTCTCGGCAAAATGATGCTCAATGGCAAAGTAATTCAATGCTGTACCAAGAAACATAATTATAGTTGCCCCGAGTCCGGTCTTCCTTACACCAAGCTTATCGAGGATAAACCCGCTTATAATAAGCATAAACAGGAAAACATTAAACCAGGCATAGGAAGAGGTATAGGTACCAAAATCACCGCTGTCCCAACCCAGAATACTTTCCAGCATAGGTTTTATGGAAGATAGTGCATAGTTAAAATAATATGCACCGAAAATAGCTAAAGAGGCCAGCACCAATGCAGTCCATCTGGCTTTGGCTGAATCTCTCAGGGATTTTTTAATTTTCTCTGTCATATCAAAAGTTATTTAGTAAAATATTTATTAGGTTGATTTATTATTTTTTTTCGGGCACATTTTTAAGTGTCTCTACCAGAAAGTCCCAGAATTTCTTAACCGACTCAATGTTTACCTTCTCATCGGGTGAATGCGGATAACGGATAGTAGGCCCGAAAGATATCATATCCCAGTTAGGATAAGTATTTCCGAGTATACCGCACTCAAGTCCTGCATGAATACCTTTTATTTCCGGTATCTTACCCCAATTTTTCTGATAAACATTCTGCATGGTTTTCAGTATTGGTGAATCAAGATTCGGTTTCCATCCCGGATAACGTCCGTCGAACCATATCTCGGCTCCGGCAAGGCGGAACAGGCTTTCGTGCATCGATTCAACCCAGTCTCGGGCCGAATCAACCGAACTACGGATAAGACATCTCACATCAACTCCCTCCTTATCTGACTTAACAATGGCCAGATTTGTAGAAGTTTCAACAAGGCCTTCCATATCGGCGCTCATGCGTATAACTCCGTTAGGACAGGCCTCAATTGCATTAATAAGATCATCCTGCACCACTTCGTTCATTATAAAATCCGGGTTTTCAACCTCCTCCGCTGTCATTGTAAGACCCGGTTCTGTTGAGGAATATTCATTTTTATAAATAGCCTCATACTCTTTTACCGCTGCAATAAATTTCTCTTTATTCTCCTCAGGCACAGCCAGCATGGCAAAAGCCTCACGAGGTATTGCATTTCTAAGACTTCCTCCGTCCACAGATGAAAGACGCACACCAAGGTTTGCTACAGCATACTTAAGAAACCTGAACAATAATTTGTTTGCATTAGCTCTTCCTATGTTTATGTCCAGCCCCGAGTGTCCACCCTTAAGGCCTGTAATACTAAGCTTGTAAGCAGAACTGTGATGTGTCGGGAAAGGATACTCTTTAAAGCTGAAGCGAATATTGGCATTGGTACCTCCGGCACATCCCACATACAATTCTCCTTCATCCTCTGAATCCATATTCAAAAGAATATCACCCTTAAGAATTCCCGGTTTCAACTCGTTTGCTCCGGTCATTCCTGTCTCTTCATCAATAGTAACAAGTACCTCAAGAGGTCCGTGTTCAATATCATCCGACTGAAGAATAGCCATTGCTGCGGCAACTCCTATACCGTTATCGGCACCAAGCGTAGTTCCGTTAGCTGTTACCCAGCCATCCTCAATGTATGTTTCTATCGGATCTTTTTCAAAATCATGTTCTTTATCGCTGTTCTTTTGCGGAACCATGTCGATATGTCCCTGAAGGATTATTCCTTTACGGTTCTCCATTCCTGGTGTTGCAGGTTTACGTATAATTACATTACCCACTTCATCCTGAATTGTTTCGAGACCAAGCGACCGTCCGAACTCAGCTACAGCTTCGGCAGCTTTCAGTTCTTTTTTTGAAGGCCGGGGTATTTGTGTCAGTTTATAAAAGTTTTCCCACAAGAGCTTTGGCTCAAGGTTTAAAATCTCGTTACTCATAATTTCAACGGTTTAAATATTAGATGTTTTATGTTCATTCTTTTGTAATGCTGATTAATGCTCCTGTAGCAGGGTCCAGTTTTATCTTTACATCATCCCTTTGCATTAAATCCACTGGAAGTGAAATCAGTTGTCCGTATTGTCCCAACAAAACCTCTTTTTCAATAAGCAGTATATTTCTGTCTATTACTTTCACATCAGCCCTGGCCGGAGTATTACAGAATAATCCTTGTTTAAGTATTTCATTTTTTTCAACCTGAACATATCCTGAAGGCAGTTTTGCCGGCTTTTCAACTTTCACATCGATATAAACAGGTGTTCCTGCCAAATCCATCGGATCAAGAATTCCTTTTTGTTTCGAAAAGCGACAAAGTACCGAATTGTTAACACTCATTGAATCGGGAATAAAATCAAATGTTTTTGTAACGCTGAAGGTCTCCTTCTTTCCCGTAAAAAGTTCAACAAGCTGCTTTTCATATTTATCAAGCTCCCTTACGGAAACCTCAAAAGCTTCTCCGTCGGGAGGAAGAACAGGATAATCGGATGCCAGAATTTTAAACCTACGCTTGCGAACCTTGTAAATTAGATTTGCAGTTTCCTCAGCCATCGCTGCTGTTGATGTTTTTAGTAGTTGTTTCTCAAGCATCGGAACATCATCAAAACTGATATCGTCAGGCGACGGAGTTACAGTCTCCACATTTGTTTTAAGAACATTATCAGTTTCCGGCAATTCATCCAGATTTATACCAACCAACACTCCGTCGGAAGTGAGATTTAACATCTGAGCCACATTAGAGCCCGAAGCCGAAACAACAAAACGCTTTGAATAATCGGGTTTGCCGGTAGTATATACCTTTACTCCTTTCAGCCGCCATTCTACGTTATCTTCCAGTACAACGTTTTCCACATTAAGCAGTTTTTTTGAATATCTGTAAAACGGGCCGACTTTACTAACGACCTTTTCTGCTTCAATTTCCACTCTTATTACCGTAACAGGAAGAGAATAAACCAAAGAATTAACTGTGGCATTCGAAACTGTGTTTACATTCTGAACATTCGCTTTGGAAGGTATCTGAATTTCGGAGGCACAGGAAGATATTAAAAATACCAGTGCCACGGCTATAACCGTATTTTTTGAAAAAATATGTTTTATTCCCATAATCCCAGCTTTTTTCACTATAAAACTCGCTCTGTCAAAGGTAAAAGAAAATAATAAATGAACAAACCTCACCTTGTTTACGGATAGAAGAATATGCGATTTAAAAAAAGCGTCAATTTACATCAGACGAATATTCACTGTTCCAAATCCTTAAATTATTTTTTTACCCTGACACTAAAAATACAGATAAAGATTACTGCTAATCTCTGTAACTGTTTACTCCTGCATAAATAGAAAACAAATTATATTAACTCTGTTATCAGAATGCCGAAAAAGCCCGTCCCAGATTATTAATTATCGCCGATGCCGTCACTCCCTGTTCCGATTCTTCAGCTGCGGCTATATCGCCTGCCAGTCCATGAACATAAACACCAATAACAGCAGCTTCGTGTGGAAGATATTTCTGTGCAAGCAAACCTAAAATTACTCCTGTCAGAACATCTCCGCTTCCGGCAGTTGCCATACCGGGATTACCCGTAGAATTAAAATAACAATTACCGTCAGGAAGAACTGTAACTGTATAAGCTCCTTTTAACACTACAATAACCTTATACTCGCCTGCAAATTCCACAGCTTTTTCCAGTCGTTCGTAATGCGAAGTACTTATACCTGCCAGACGGTCAAATTCCTTTGGGTGAGGAGTTAAAACGGTATTTTCAGGCAGTAAATTCAGCAACTCCTTATTTTCTGAAATTATATTCAACGCATCTGCATCCAGAACAAGTGTTTTTTGTGCTGCTGCCTGGATCAGCTCTTTCACAGCTTTTACCGTATTGGGCTTGGTTCCTATGCCAGGCCCCACCCCTATGGCATTAAACGGCTCCGGTCCGGGGAATTCACTTATCAGGATATCTGATCTGTCTATACTTGTCATTGCTTCTGGTACCGACGTTTGAATTATCTGATAACCGTAATGCGGAATATGCGATGTCAGCAGGCCAGCTCCCGATTTCAAACAACCTTTTGACGCCAGAACTGCCGCACCCATTTTACCATAACTTCCGGCCAGCAGCAGTGCATGTCCGTAATCACCTTTATGCGAGAAACGATTTCTGGTTTTAATCAAAGAGGCTATATCATCAGTTTCAATAAAGAACCTTTTTGTTTCATACTCCTCTACAGCTTCAGGATGTAAACCTATATCCATAATCTCCCAATCTCCGGCAAACTCTCCGTAGTCTGCCAGCAAAAAAGAGAGTTTCGGAAACTGAAAAGACAATGTATGATCAGCTCTTACAATTCCTTCAGGATCATTATTACTGTTATCTTCACCAAACAAACCTGAAGGAATATCAACCGACAAAACCGTGGCTTCCGAATTATTAATATGTTTTACCACTTTCAGCGGCAATCCCCGCAACGGCCTGTTCAGCCCTGAACCAAAAAGGCCGTCGACAATAAGGTCTTCTGCTGCCAGGTCGGGAAATCCGGTATTGTCGTCAGAAAGATAAACCACCTTATTCTCCGAAATTATTTTAAGCAGCTTGTCAAGATTTGCTCTTGCATCAGGAGAGAACTTACCCGAAGGGTTAACAATGTAAATTACCACATCATGTTTAGCCTGAAAAAGCATTCTGGCCAAAGCCAAAGCATCGCCACCATTATTACCGGGTCCGGCAAAAACTTTCACACATTTATCAGGATAATTATTCTGTATCCATTCAAATAAAGTTCCGGCAGCTCTTTCCATTAAATTTATTGACAAAACCGGTTCGTTTTCTATGGTATATTTATCAATTAAAGGAACCTGTTTTACTGAAAATATCTTGATCATCTTTCCTGTTTTCTCGTGTTTAACAAAGTTAAGTTTTTTCGAGAAAAAAAGTCAGTTATTTAACATGTCGTTTTAATTAGTTAAACATAAAATGGTCATTAGTTTGCTCATTTATCACTTTCTAATGATTAATTCTGCATTAATTAAAACGGCCACATGCAACCGGATATAAAAAAGTAAGACAAAACTACGATGCTAAAAAAACAAAGGCTGTTGTTAAAACACCCTTCCATTACGAAGATGTTCATACAACAGCCTTTGCAAACAGCCGATAGTTTTTTATTTTTTAATAATCAATTTCAGTGTCTTCTGCTCCTGCCCATTCCGGATAATTAAATTGTATACACCTGAACTGAACATACTTATATCTATTGTTTGTTCGGGACCTGTTAACTTTCCGAAATAAACCACTTTTCCATTTAGATCAACTATCTTAATTTCAGACTGTAGGGTAAATCCTTCAGTTGTTAAAGTAAATCTTCCCTGTGAAGGATTCGGGTATATTTTTATTTTTTGCTTAACCACAGAGGTTATGTCAGTGGTAGTTGCAACCTGCAATGTTACTACGTCACTCTCTACAATTCCGCATGCTCCCGTAACGGTTACCAAATAGTCTCCGGCATCGGAAGTTGCAACACTGGTAAAAGTAAGTGTATCGTTATTGGCGCCACTTATTTCTACTCCGTCTTTTTTCCATTGATACGTCAGATCCGTACCTTCTGCTTCTACAACAAAAGAAACACTGTCTCCCTCTATGGCATCGGTAACAGATACAGGCTGTGTAATTATTGAAACCGGAATGTTCACCGAAACGGCAACAGTATCGCTGCTTATAGTGCCGCAGTCATTTGTAATAAGGCAATAATAGTTTCCTGCCCAATACTTTGTAGTATTATTAATTGTAAGTGTTGCAGAATTTGCACCTGAAATAAAAACAGAGTCTTTTTTCCATTGATATGTGAGTGCATTATCTGCAGTAACTGACAATTCAGTAGTTGAACTATCACATACAGACTGAGCTTCAGGCTGAACAGTAATTGCCGGCAAGCCACTGCACGAAGATGTTATTTCAAGATCATCAATATACCAGCTTGCTCCGTCATTCTGTTTCATCACAAAAGCCAGATATACCGTTTGTCCGTCATATGCACTCAGGTCTATAGTTCTGAGAGTAAAATTATTATCGTCTAAATAATCACTGGTTTCAAAATGAAGCAAATCGACAAACGAAGCAGTATCGGTTTGTGTTGATGTGGAAATTTTCACATAAATATCAGAAGCATACCCTGGGTAGTCCCAACTCTCCCAGTAATTTAACTGTGAATTGTCATTCAGGCTTATTGCCGGAGTTATAAGCCAGTCCTCAACCACTCCTCCCGACTCAGAAGCATTATCATATTTTATGTATGCCGAATATGTTCCGGTGTTAGCATCATTTGACACCACATGCCAATGTTCACCATTAACCCCATCTTTATCTATAACAGCCCAACATCCGGACAACACTCCGGATTCAAACCCCTCTTCCAAATGGGATGGAGCATCTGCCGGGCAGCTTGTTGTAAATTCTATATCTCCACCGTAAACTGTATCTGTTTCATTTATGGCATAAGCTCTGACATGATATGTTATTCCGGGTTTAAGATTAGTAATGTATGATGTAAACTCTCCCGGACCTGATGACAAATCAATAAATATCATATCATTAAGGGTTGGATTTACCGATGTGGAAACAACAACTCCCCTTTGTATAACAGAACTGGTTCCCTCGTCTGTAACATTCCCTCCTGAAGTTGCCGAGTTTTCAGTAATGTTTGTAACATCAGAAGTTGTTATTGTCAGCTCAGCGACCACAGCTGATTTCAACCCCGAATTACCTGTTACTGGATTTGCATTATTGTTGTATACACGATTAAATCCAAATAATGAATGTTCAGTTGTTAAAAACACAACAAACACAATAAATGAAAACAATAGCTTTCTCATTTTTAATAAGTTTTAATATGACTTTAGTTGTTACCCCATTGATTATTAGCAACGTACCATCTGCTATAATTACTACAATTATATAAAAAAAAATAAAAAAAACATAAAATCCTCAGAATTAAACTATCAAATATCAATTCCAACACATTAAGAACTTACATATTATCATAATATTTAAGGATAGTATTACGAGTAAAACAAATAATGCCAGTCAAGTAAACCTTTAACGAATCAGTTCTTTATTTGTAATTTGCAGGTGAGTTAATTTTATTTATTTTTGTTTCTTTCACATTTGAATACTAATTTTAAATTTTTCGCATATGTTTAAAGGACATCCCAAAGGTCTTTACGTGGCCTTCTTTGCCAATATGGGTGAACGTTTCGGGTTTTATACCATGATGGGTATTCTGGTATATTACCTAACAGCTAAGTATGGTTTATCACCTACCAAGGCCGGTAATATCTACAGTTTGTTTTATGCATCAATTTACGGACTGGCATTGCTTGGAGGAATACTTGCCGACAGAACAAAAAACTATAAAGGGGTAATTTTTGTAGGACTGGTAACAATGCTGGCAGGATATGTGCTAATGTCGATCCCGGGCTTCGGGCTTACTTTTACAGTAATAGCACTGTTTGTTATTGCTTTAGGTAACGGATTATTCAAAGGTAACCTGCAGGCTATAGTCGGTCAGATATACGACGACAAAAAATATCAGCATCTGAGAGACTCTGCATTCAGTGTTTTTTATATGGGAATAAATATAGGTGCATTATTTGCTCCTCATGCTGCAGCAGGTACTATCAACTGGTTTATACACAAACAGGGATTTGAGCGTAATGATATTCTACCTTCTCTTATACATAAATTTAATGCAGGAACCCTAACCGGAACCGAAGCTGAAGATCTTAAAAGAATATCGGAACAGGTTTCAGGACATCATATTTCTGACATTGCAGCCTGGGCTCAACAATACATGGATGCATACAACACAGGTTTTAACATGGCATTTGGTGTAGCTGGTCTCACAATGGTTGTATCTTTTCTGGTATGGGTGTTTTTCAAAAATATCCTTCCTGATGTGAAGAAGCAGGAAGAGACAGGCGACCGCATAGTGGAGATGTCGAAAGAAGAGACACGTCAGCGCCTTACTGCTCTGTTTCTGGTATTTGCCGTTGTTATATTTTTCTGGATGTCATTCCACCAGAATGGCCTGACAATGAGCTTTTTTGCCCGTGACTACACCGTTCAGGAGGTTGGTCCCACAGCCTATCTTTTCTTTGATGTATGGTCACTTGTTTCCATTATTATCGGATTCTACGGATTTCTTATGTTAATCGGAAAAGAGAGTAACAAAAGCCAAAGGCTGATTGGAGGTTTGCTGGTACTGGGCGGTATACTCGGTGCTTATTACCGTTATTCAGATTTCGCACCTGTAAATCCGTTCTCACCAGAACTGTTCCAACCGTTTAATCCTGCATTTATTGTAATTCTGACCCCTGTAATCGTAGGACTGTTCGGATGGCTGAGAAAACGAAATGCAGAACCTACAACACCAATGAAAATAGGAATAGGTATGATTCTGACATCTATTGCCTTCCTTGTGCTTCTGATAGGCTCACTTCACCTTACTCCATTTAAAGAGCTTACTCCTGAATCACCAAGAGTTGGTGTTCAATGGCTAATCAGCACTTATTTCATACTTACCATTGCTGAACTATTCCTTAGTCCGATGGGTATTTCATTCGTGTCAAAAGTATCTCCGCCAAAATATCAGGGAATAATGCAGGGTGCATGGCTGGGAGCCACTGCCGTCGGAAACCTTTTCCTCGGTATTGGAAGTTTCCTTTACGAACGGATTCAAATATGGCAGGTATGGCTTGTTTTCATTGTCCTCACTCTTATGGCAGCAGGATTTATCTTTTCAATAATGAAAAAGCTTAATAAAGTGTCATAAAACAAAGTAAACGAATCTGACTATCTATACAATTCAGATATATACAAAGAGGATGTTTAAAAAGTCGTCATTCCGAGAATTCACCCCAAATTCCTGGGGCATAATGAGTAGATGACGAAATATCTGTGTCATCGCAATGAGCGCGAGCAAAGAAGCCTGCCTGGATAATCCTGTCAGACAGGCCCGCCTGACCAAGAAGTAGGGCAGGCGATCTCGACCGTTCTGAGACGTTAAGGTTTTACTTTTTGGACATCCTCTTTTATATATGATTGACATCTATACCTGACTTATGTATTTAGAAAAAGGTAACCCTCCTTGCCCAAATAGCCTGACAGGCCGGCATGCCCCGGAGTTTCATTATTCTTGTGAAACTAAAATGGAAAAAATACTTTATTGATTAATTCAGGTTCAAACCGAAAGCTAACCCTTTCATCTTAATCTTCACATACCTCATCGTGCAAAACAACAAGTGTATGCTTAGGATGTAAAATCATTTGTTTGGTGGTACTTGTATAAATTATTCTCTCAAAAAAACTCTTGTTATGCCTGATCATAATTACCATCCCGGCCCCCTGTTCATCAACGAAGTCACAAATTCGTTTAGCAACATTATCACCCTGCAGGTAATAAAAAGCTGATTTTATATCAGGAAAGTGAGAAAGTATCTTATTCTCAGCCTCAAATCTGTCTTTATCACTCTCTTCAAGAACATGAATAAACAGCAACTGGGCATTAAAATACATAACGATATCCCTCACCGGTCTTATTACATCATCGCTTTTAAAATCATTCAGATCTGTGGCAAATACAATCTTTTCCGGTTTTATGAAATGAGCTCCCTTAGGAACAACAAGCAACGGTTTGTTAATACGTTTAATTATTTCATAAGCATTACTTCCCAGAAGAAAATGTTCTATAGCACTCTCACCCTTATTACCCAGAACTATTAAATCAGGATTGTAATCTTTTACTTCTTCCTGAATAACCTCAATAAGCGACCCGAAACGCGAAGCAAGTTCAACTCTGACCCCAGGAAATAAACGATGAATAAGCTGAAGCTCATTATTCAGACCTTTAATACTCTCCTCGGCCAGTTCATCTTTAACCTGCATAACATAAGGGCTACCGCTGAACTCAAGGTCATACGTGTTAACAAGTTTGTAATACAAGTGCTCATTTTTAAGCATATTCAATGCATATATAATTGCATTTCGTGCAATATCGGAAAAGTCTGTAAGAAGAAGAACGTATTTCATGACAATAAGATTTAAGTTCTATGACGGTCTAAGTTTTCAATTAACGGTAATTACAGCAAAAGACACGATTCCGGCAATTTCCGGTATGAATTGCTTATGTGATGTGAAATTTAAGCTTCTCAGATTACACAATAAAATATACAAAAAACGAACCTCAAAGTCAAGTTGCAGGCGGATAATACGGAGAGCGTCACTTTTGACATGGATAATATTACGGTGCGCTGCACCTCGAATATAAAAGCGGCAGAGCTGCGTAAATATTTGTAGGAAATTCAAAGATTTTAGTTTAAAGTACGTAGTACCGCAATATTAAATCTGCAAATTCTCGAAAATGCAATGAGAATGTCCCAAAAGTCGTCATTCCGAGAATTCACACCAATTTTTGTAGCATAATGAGTAGATGACGGAAAATCAGCATCATCACGAAGAGAGTGAGCGAAGAAGCCTGCCTGGGAAATCCACTCAGGCGGCTTCGTCGTTCCTCCTCGCAATGGCATTATGTTTATGCTTTTTGGATATCATAGGTGAGGAAGAGGATAACAAAAAAGGGATGACAGCAACAGTCATCCCTTTTAAAATATATTATTATGAAATTATACAGTAAGAGCCCCGTTAATCATAAATGCGGCAGCAAATCCAAGGATAGCGTATAGCTCGGGAAATACTGCAAGAATAAGAGTGTTTCCAAACACATCGTGTCCAGAACCTATACCTGCAATACCGTTTGCACTAACCTGTCCCTGGCGGATAGCCGAAAAAAGACCTACAAGTCCTAATCCCAGACCGGCACCAAAAACAGCTGCGGCATTAAGCCAGCTCATATCAGGTACTAAAAGTCCTTCATGATTAAGGAATATAAAAAACGCTCCAAAACCGTAAAGACCCTGTGTACCCGGAAGAGCACTTAAAACAAGGTAGTTACCAAAAGCGTCACTATTCTTCTTCATCGCGCCAATGGCGGCATTACCGCCGATTGTTACACCATAAGCACTCCCGATTCCGGTTAATGCAAGCATAATTCCAATTCCGGTATAAGCTAAAACAATTGCATCCATTTTTTCTGTTTTTTAAGTTATAAGTTAAAGTAATTAATTTAATTTTCTAAAAGGTTTGTATTCTTTACCGCCTCCGATAAAGCCGGCATTTTTATAAAACTCTACAAAGGTCAGACGCATCGGATGAACGAATGATCCGAGACCTGACATAAAGATATTCAATCCGTGACCAAATAACAAAATGATTACGAATACCAGTTGCTTAACAACTATAACATCAGGACTAAGCTCTGTTGCCAGTTGATTAAATACCATTCCCAGTATTGCACTTGACAGTCCCAGGGCAAAAAGCCGGATGTACGACAACAGGTCACCTGCAAAACCGGTTACCATATTGTATGTATCCCACAATCCTGCACCAATGTTCACAAAAACATTTCGTTTAGGATGATTGAATACATAAATTCCCAAACCGGCAATTCCAAGAATCACAAGATGAATAGTTGAAAACATCATCTTATTTCCTTCTGTCGCACCATTAACCATATCCAGCACTGCCATAGTTGCAGTGGAAAGAATTACAATTATCCAACCTATGGTAGATAACGCAAAACCTATACCGTGCTGTTTAATCTGATTGGCAACCTTGATGAACATTCCGAAAACAATCTGAATAAAACCAAACACCAATGCAAGGTTAAACATGTCCTCAGGAGTCAGGAACATCTTTTTCACATCCTGCAGGAACGGAGCATCTACCTGTTCGGCAAGATTTATGCCGAAAAATGTTCCGGTTAAAGCTCCGAACAGCACCGTTGCACTGCCCAGCCATTGCACCATTGAAAGTAACGGCTTGTATTCCTTCGGCACCTTGTACTTATATATGGTTGCAGCAATTACGAAAATAAGTCCGTAACCCGCATCTCCAAGACAGAATCCGAAGAACATCATAAAGAACGGTGCAAAGAACGGTGTAAGGTCAAGCTCAATATAGCTCGGCAATGAAAACAACTTGCCAATCGGCTCGAACAGTCTTGCAAACGGCCCGTTCTTGAGCTTTATAGGAGGCCTTTCGTCGATATGCGGTTCCGATTTAAGGTAAAGGATGTTCTTCTCCTCAAGATAATTTTCCAGATCCTGAATGTTTGTTTCAGGCGTCCAGCCCTCAAGCAGTTTAACTTTCCCTTCAACCTGATCGTCGGTATGGTGCAGTGCACTCTCCATGTTCAGTCTGTCCTGAATTTCATTTTTATACTTTTTAAGCGCCTCAACCCCATACTTTGCATAAGCATCAAGTTTTGCATTAAGCTCTTTTATCTCTTTCTCAGCAGAGCTTATTTCCTGCTTTACTTCATCCAGTGTTTTATCCGGAAGCCTAACTTCTTCTGCTCCATGAAGTTCAGAAATCTCTTCTCCGTCTTCAAGAAACAAAACAAAGTATGTATAACGGTCATCGGTTGAAACAACACCTATATTATACTCTTTTTCCCATCCGGCATCAAACTTCCGGTTCGGAATATAATAAAATACAGGTTTTATTCCGGCCTCTTTAAGTTTTCCCATGTCATCCCAGGAGAATTGCCCCCACGGTTCAAGCTGTAAAAGTTCTTTTTTACGGTTACCAAGATGCTGATGAAGCTGTTCCAGCTTGTGCTGAATATCCCTTATATCCGCTACAAGTTTCTCTCCGTCAGATGGAATATCCACTTTAGCTGTCACATCTGTTACATCCCGCTTCTCAAGGAACTTTATCAGCTTTTCTATCTCGTTTACCTGCCTGAACTCTTCCTGCATCTTTTCGGTAGGTTCATCTTTCTTTTCAATGATATGAACAACTCCGAGTTCTTTAAGGTCAGACAGGAATCCGCTGTAATTCTCATGATAGACCAGGAACGAATATTTGTACATTGGTATTATCATGACTCCATCTCCATTTGTTGCTGACGTGTTTTAACAATTTTCTGGGCTGATTTTGAAAGATTATCCTCGTCTTCAAGGAACCTTTTAATCTTTCTTATCGCCTCCTGATAGCCTGGAATTTGTACTTTCTCATAAAGGTTTACCTTTTGAGTCGTTTTCTTCCTGGCAAAATCCAGAAGTTCCATTTTGCGGTAGAACACTTCACGTTCAATCCCCAGTCTGGCAATATCCTTCAACAGATTAATGCCGTCAAGGGTCCATACAGGACGATTAAACATGCTGAACTCCTGCAGCTTAAAATGAACTTCCTTCAGAACAGGCGTATGAACTCCCGCAATCTTCTTTATCTCCAAATCAACATCATCAATTGTGACAAGTGAATTATCAAACTCGCCCCATAACCTCACCATGTTATCATATTGAGACACCAACTGCTGCAGATCATTATCGAGAGCCCTGGCCTTATCTCTGGCACGTTTCACTTCCATGCGTAATGCCGACTCTTTATTCTTCAGAGTTGGAAGAGCACGCTCCCTCATCTTCAAATGCTTGTCGAGCTGCTGAAGTGAAATCTTATTGTATTGAAATTTTATAGCCACGCTTTATGGTTTATTGTGTTTAATGGTTAAAAACATTACAATCACCGTTATTCTTCCTTTTTCCAGTATTTATCCATAAACTCCTGCTTGATACCAACTTCTGCTTTGGTAAAGTACTTCTGGAACAGTTCCCATGTGATATTAAGCATCTCCTCAGTATCAACATTAACATCAATAGCAAGAAGTTTGTCGGAATACTCTTTAGCGAATTTCATGGTTCTTTCATCGTAATCGGTCAGGTCAAAACCGTTCTCCATCTTGGTTTTTGCGTTGGCGGCATCGGCATAAAGACGAACCGCTGCGTTCATAACCTGTGGATGGTCTTCACGGGTTTGCTTACCGATAACAAGCTGCTTCAGACGGGACAGACTCCGGAACGGGTCAACGATAACCTTACCGATGTCGGTGTCACGACGCAGGAACAGCTGTCCCTCGGTGATGTAACCTGTGTTATCCGGAATGGCGTGGGTAATGTCACCTCCCGACAGTGTTGTTACGGCGATGATGGTGATTGAACCTCCTGCGGGAAACTGTACCGCCTTCTCGTAGATACGGGCAAGGTCAGAGTAAAGTGATCCCGGCATACTGTCTTTTGACGGAATCTGGTCCATTCGGTTAGATACAATACTCAATGCGTCGGCAAAGAGCGTCATATCGGTAAGCAGAACAAGAACCTTTTCGTTGTGGTCAACGGCGAAGTACTCGGCTGCCGTCAGTGCCATATCCGGTACGAGAAGACGCTCAACAGGAGGGTTCTCGGTTGTGTTCACAAAACTTATGATACGGTCGAGGGCTCCTGCGTTGTCGAATACGTTCTTGAAGTAAAGATAGTCGTCGTTCGAAAGCCCCATACCACCGAGGATGATCTTGTCGGCCTCAGCTCTCAGTGCCACGTTAGCCATCACCTGATTGTAAGGCTGGTCGGGGTCGGCAAAGAACGGTATCTTCTGACCTGTAACCAACGAGTTATTCAGGTCGATACCTGCAATACCTGTCGCGATAAGCTGTGAAGGCTGCTTACGACGAACAGGGTTCACCGAAGGAGAACCTATATCACGTATTTCACCTTCAACTTCCGGACCGCCATCTATCGGTTCGCCGTATGCATTAAAGAAACGTCCTGCAAGCTGGTCGCTCACTTTCAGGCGGGGCGGGTGACCAAGGAATATTACTTCTGCATTAGTAGGAATCCCTTCGGTACCGGAAAACACCTGAAGCGTAACATTTTCACCAATAATTTTTACCACCTGACCAAGACGGCCGTGCACCATTGCAATCTCATCATATCCTACTCCCTGTGCCTTAAGCTGAACTGTTGCCTTGGTGATATTGGTGATTTTTGCATATACTTTTTGAAATGCTTGTTTTTCCATTATTATTACTTATTGTTTTTTATAACTTTTGGGATGCACTCTGGTACATCTTAAACCTCATCAATTAACTAACTTCTTCAACTACATGTTCGGCAAGAAGTTTTTCTAGTTCTTTTTCGTATTTCTTAAAATCATCCGACTGGAACTCGGAATAGTTCATCTGCTTAAACACATTAATTATGTTTTTGAAGAAATTCTGTACATCAACAAAATGTTTAAAATCAAATTTCATTTTTGTAACATTCAACACTTTTGCAAGCATATATTCCTGACGTTCCATTGGGGTTGAACAGTCTATGTTATCAAATGCATCCTGTTGCAGAATAACAAAGTCGATAAGTTCCGAATTCCAGAAACGCTCATGGAAGTCGATAGGCACTCCGTCGTCACCAAGTATGTTAATCTGCTCCTGTGCTTCTTTACCTCTCAGCAGGATATCTTTTGCAGTAATAACTCCGTCAAGCCAGTTCTCGCTAACGTTCTCTTCGTAATACTTCTGCATCTCGGGATATTCAAGATATTTTGAGTAACTATCGATCGGGTCGATGGCCGGGTAACGCTTACTGTCGGCACGCGCCTGCGAAAGTCCGTAGAAACAACGTGCAGCTTTACGTGTTGATTCGGTCACCGGCTCTTTCAGGTTACCACCGGCAGGCGATACTGTTCCGATGAATGTGATCGAACCTGTTGCTCCGTTGTTCAGGAACACATATCCCGCACGTGAGTAGAAGTTCGAGATGATAGCCGAAAGGTCCATCGGGAAGGCATCCTGTCCGGGAAGTTCTTCAAGACGGTTCGACATCTCACGAAGTGCCTGTGCCCAACGTGAAGTGGAGTCGGCCATAAGCAGAACCCTAAGTCCCATTGAGCGGTAATACTCGCCAATTGTCATTGCCGTGTAAACAGAAGCTTCACGGGCAGCCACCGGCATGTTAGATGTATTTGCGATGATAGTTGTACGCTCCATCAGCTTGCGTCCGGTACGCGGGTCATCAAGTTCGGGGAACTCGGTAAAAATTTCCACAACCTCGTTGGCACGTTCACCACAGGCAGCTATAACCACAACGTCGGCCTCGGCCTGCTTCGAGATGGCGTGCTGAAGCACTGTTTTACCTGTTCCGAAAGGTCCGGGAATAAATCCGGTACCGCCCTCTGCTATCGGGTTCAGTGTGTCAATAACACGAACACCTGTTTCAAGAGGCTTGAACGGACGCGGTTTCTCTTTGTATGCCCTGATGGCAACTTTAACAGGCCATTTCTGAACCATTGTAACGGAAATGTCTTTTCCTTTACTGTCGGTCAGAACGGCAATCTCATCGTCCACCTTATACTGTCCTTCAGGCACAACACTTTTAACAGTGTAAGCCCCTTCAAACTTGAAAGGCACCATTATCTTATGAGGCATTGTATTCTCATCAACCTCACCAAGCCAGTCGCCGGCATGAACCTTATCGCCTGCTTTGGCCAGAGGTTTGAAATCCCACAGTTTCTCCCTGTCAAGAGGATCGGTATAATCGCCCCTTTTCAGAAAGATACCTTCCATTTTATCGAGGTCGTTCTGCAGTCCGTCGTAATTTCTCGAAAGGATACCGGGTCCGAGAGTTACCTCAAGCATGTGTCCTTCAAAATGTGCTTCGGTACCAATTTTCAGTCCGCGTGTACTTTCAAATACCTGCACGTAAGCGTGGTTTCCGAGCACCTTAATAACTTCAGCCATCAGGTCGGTTTCCTGATGCTTGATAAAGCATATCTCATTTTGCGCCACAGGTCCGTCAACATCAATGATGACCAGGTTCGCAATAATTCCGGCAACTTTACCGGTTGTCTTTTTATTTTTATCCATGACTTAATATAAATTCTTCGGGAAATTCGTAACTATTTTCCAGGTCTTTGATTAATTGTTCAAACAGCTCTTTACCTTTTTCCGCATCGAGAGACAACCAGCGCTCAACAATGAACACTTTAATTACAAAAGCAAGGACTTTCTCGATAGTAAAGTAATTAAAAAAAGTTGCTTCATCGAGAAACTGCCATCGAATTGTATCCAGTTTCAGCTCCCGTTCCAAAAGGTTAGGTATTTCATGCAATTGAATAATTGCTTCCAGGTTATCCACATCATTAGCAAGACCGAAATCTCTTGTCCGGCTTTTTCTTAGTGCATATTCGATGTCACTATCGCCAATAATGTCGGCAGAAACATCCATATTGAACTTACGACCATTAAGGGCTGTAAGCACATTACGCAGGTTAAGCTCATGCCTAACGTAGTTATTCAGAAAATCGTTTCCGGTACTTTGCAGATGATTGTAATAATCTTTGGTCAGACGTCTTTCAGAATCCACTTTTGCAGGCTTCTCCTCTTCACCGAAAAAATCCTCCATAAAGCTTATGATATACTCCGGCATATTAAATCCTTCAGCCGTTTCAAAGCTTTTTTTATTGGTCAGTTCCTCAATCTCTTCTTCGGTATAATTGCCTCTGTTATCGAAAGCAGGTTCGTCGTCATACAACCGGCTGATTATATTCATATGATCGAAAGGCAAGAAAAATAAACCGACAAGCTTGTAGTCCTGCGGATGTACGTCTTGTTGCAGCAGTTCTCTGAACGATGCGGAAGAAAACGCAAGTTTCCGGTCTTCCATTATCAAATCAGGTAATCCTGCCACCAAACAATAGTAGTTTCTTGTCATCTTTATTTTTTGTCAAATAATAATTCTACTGTTTTAGGACGAAGATAGGCTTTGAAGAAGTTGTTAAAATCCTCTTCTGTAAAGCTGATAATATAGCTTCCGTCTTTAGGTCCGATTCTGAACCCACCTTCAACCTCACTATCGTAGCTGACTTCAACACCTTTGTTCAATTCCACAGCAAGGCTGTTTTTGAAAAACTTGTCAAACTCCTTTTTATCTTTTTCGGGAAGAACAACACTCAGGTCAAAATCACCTGTTTTAGTCCATCCTTTAACTACTGTTTCAATAATTTTTTGCAGATAATCCTTATCTGAAAAAACTTCTTTCATTGATGGTTCAACGACCTGAAGTGTGATAAGACCGGACACTTTTTGTTTCAGGGCTGTCAAAGCCTGAGTGGAAGCAAGCTTCATTTCAGCCTCCATGTTGTGTTTTATCTCTTCTGCTTTTTTCTCAGCATCTTTAATGGTTTTTTCGGCATCAGCCCTGGCTTTGGCAACAATCTCCTCTGCCTCTTTTTTGGCTTTTTCCAGAATTTGCCCGGCCTCCTCATTGGCCTTCTGAACGCCTTCATTATAAATCTTATCAGTCAGTTCCTGAAGTTTGGTATGCATAACTTTTACTGTTTAATTTATTATCAACTCAGCATTAAAATTTCAATGCGTATAAAAATATAGTTTTATTCCTTATTACACAACTAAATGACATATGTTAAATAATATAATATTTTGATTACATAAGTTAAGTTATTCATTCGGCAATAAGTATATTCACATCAACATAAACAAAAGAACAAACACAAATGTTCTCAACATCGGGTATAGGGGAAAAACATTATAAGAAAAACGCTGTTCTATCTGTTCAGCCGGAGTTTTGTCACATTAAAAATGCGAGCAAAATACCTGCTGCAACTGCTGATCCTATCACTCCCGAAACATTTGGTGCCATGGCATGCATCAACAAGTGATTTGTCGGGTCACATTTCAATCCTTCATTCTGAACCACCCTGGCAGAGTCCGGTACCGCAGAAACACCAGCTGCACCAATAAGAGGGTTAATCCTGTTATCGCCTTTCAGAAACAGATTCATAATACGGGCAAATATCAGTCCTCCGGCCGTGGCTACAACAAACGAGATGGCACCAAGAGCAAATATCTTTATGGAATCAGGCGACAAAAACCCTTTATTTATCAATTCTCCCGTATCCGGATCAGTAACCATTCGTACAGCCTGTGTAGATGCCCCGACAGTAACACCAAGCAGGATTGTCACTATATTAATTAAAGAATTCCTTGCTGTATCGGCAAGCCGTTCCGTAACCCCCGATTCTTTAAGCAGATTACCGAAAAACAACATGCCAAGAAGCGGTAATGCGGAGGGAGAAATGAATGTTGTCAGCAGAAGTCCGATTATCGGGAAAAGTATTTTTTCAAGTTTGGATACGGCACGGGGCGGTTTCATTTTTATTAAACGCTCTTTTTTAGGAACAAGAAGCCTCATAATTGGAGGTTGTATTACCGGCACAAGAGCCATATAGGAGTATGCAGCAATGGCAATAGCTCCCATCAGATGAGGTGCCAGTTTTGACGAAAGAAAAATTGCAGTGGGACCATCGGCACCTCCGATTATGGCGATAGCTCCGGATTCTGCAGGCATAAAACCAAGTATGGCAGCTCCCCAGAATGTGGCAAATATTCCAACCTGGGCAGCAGCTCCGAGTATCATCAATTTAGGATTGGATATAAGTGAAGAAAAATCGGTCATTGCTCCTATACCCAAAAAAATCAGAGGCGGATAAATTCCCTGCCGTACTCCGAAATAAAGATAATTCAGGACAGAGCCTTCCTCATACAATCCTATTTTATTACCTGCAAGAAACGGCACATTGCCTATTAAAATTCCCACACCGATGGGAATAAGCAAAAGAGGTTCATAATCATATCTTATAGCCAGAAAGATAAAAAACAAACCTACAGCTATCATTATAAAATTGGTATAATGGGCATTTGCAAAACCAGTGAAATTCCAGAACTTTGCCAGACCTTCCCAGGCTTTTTCAAAAATCTCTGGTTTCATACTATCAAATCCACCTGCAAAAACATTAGTACCTGTTAGCAGAAACATGAATAACAGCAATAATAACGGCAGTTTAAAACTCTTTATCATCAGAATATTTTATTTATCAGTTTTTACTAGTCTTGAAGCCGGCCTGTTTTCTTATTAAAACAGCGTGCTATTCCATAATTATCAGAACATCATCCTGCAATACGGCCTGACCTTCGGTAACTTTCACCTCTTTAACAGTTCCTTCCTCCTCGGCAAGAACATTATTTTCCATTTTCATGGCTTCCATTACCAAAAGCACATCTCCCTTATTTACCTTATCGCCGGTCCTCACATTTATTTTCAATATATTTCCGGGAAGCGGTGATTTTATAATTTTTCCTTTTCCCGATTTTCTGATTAGTCCTTCTCCCGGTTTCAGTTTAACTTCCTGGCGCACCAGTTTAGGTGTTTTTGCCTTCTTCAGCTCTTTGTGAATCTCGACCTCAAAACTGGAACCATTAACTTCAAGCGTGGCGATATTATCCTCAATATCTTTTATTTCAACTTTGTATTTATTTCCTCTAATGGTAAACTCAAACTTCTTCATACCTGAATAATTTATTTACATTCATTGACCTGTTATAAAAACATAATTAACCGTCATCTGGGAAAATTAACATTATTCATTCCATAAAGCTTTGAGTTCCATGGCGAGTAACGCCTTCTCACCTCTTTAATGGTTATAATGTTACTCTCTTCATCGTGTATTTCATTAAAGTACAGATAAAGAGCAAGCGCTATGGCAGCATTTATCTCTCCCGATAAAATAAGTTCTTCATCTTTTATTTCCCTGTTCGAATATTTTGATTTTTTACGTAATGCTCTTTTTGTTGACCAGAGTATTAATCTGGGAACAACAAGGAATATTCCAACAAGAAAAATCAGTGCGGCAAAAACAATCAGCCATCCAAGAATGGTGATCGTCCAGGTTTCATTATCAACAAAAGCCGGAATCATATCATTAAATTATTAAAGTGGAATATTTGAATGTTTTTTGGGAGGGTTTACCAGTTTCTTTGTCTGAAGTGTCTGAAATGCCCTGATAACCCGGAATCTTGTATTGCGGGGTTCTATCACATCATCAATATACCCGAATGAGGCAGCCTGATACGGATTTGCAAAAATCTTTTCATATTCATCTGCTTTTTTATTAATAAACTCACGTCGTTCCTTTTCATCCTTTATGTTGTTTATGTGTTTACTCTCCAGAACCTCAATGGCACCTTTGGCTCCCATTACGGCTATTTCAGCCGATGGCCAGGCATAATTAAAGTCACCTCTCAACTGCTTACACGACATCACATCATGAGCTCCTCCGTACGATTTCCTTAAAGTTACGGTTACCTTAGGCACCGTGGCTTCTCCATAAGCAAACAAGAGCTTGGCTCCGTGAATTATTATCCCGGCATATTCCTGTCCCGAACCGGGAAGAAATCCAGGAACATCAACAAGTGTAAGAATAGGAATATTAAAAGCATCACACATTTGTACAAATCTGGCTGCTTTACGCGAAGCATTGCAATCAAGAACACCTGCCAGATAATTAGGCTGATTGGCAACCACACCTACCGACATTCCGCCTAAGCGACAAAAACCGGTGACAATGTTCTTTGCGTAATTACGGTGCAATTCAAGAAACTCACCTTCGTCAGCTATTGTGAAAATTATATCCTTAATGTTATAAGGAAGGTTAGGATTATCAGGAACTATCTCGTTTAGCACATCATCTATCCTGTCGATAGAGTCGTTGGTTTGCATCAACGGAGGCTCTTCCAGATTGTTTTGCGGAAGATAAGATATCAGTTTCCGGATAAGAAGAAGGCCTTCCTGTTCATCTTTCACTTTGAAGTGAGCAACACCGGATTTTGATGCGTGAACATCGGCACCGCCAAGGTTCTCGACAGATATCTCTTCGCCGGTTACTGTTTTTACAACTTTGGGACCGGTCACAAACATATAAGATGTGTCCTCGGTCATCATAATAAAATCGGTAAGAGCAGGAGAATAAACTGCGCCGCCGGCACAAGGACCGAAAATGGCTGATATCTGCGGAATTACCCCTGATGCCAGAATATTGCGTTCGAAAATCTCGGCATATCCCGCCAATGAAGTAACCCCCTCCTGTATTCTGGCTCCTCCCGAATCATTTATTCCAATCACCGGCGCTCCCACTTTCATTGCCATATCCATTATCTTGCATATTTTCTGTGCCATTGTCTCTGACAACGAACCGCCAAACACAGTGAAATCCTGTGCATAGACGTATACTACCCGGCCATCGATAGTACCGTGACCGGTAACAACTCCGTCTCCCGGAACTTTTGACTGTTCCATTTTAAAATTCACACACCTGTGAGTAACAAACATGTCGAGTTCTTCAAACGAACCTTCGTCAAGCAATAGTTCGATACGCTCACGGGCTGTCATTTTACCCTGTTGATGCTGCTTCTCAATACGTTTCTCTCCGCCACCAAGCTTAGCTTTTGAACGGCGTTCGATAAGATCAATTAACTTTTCTGTTGTAGACATTTTTTTATTTTTTAGGATCTTCACACAACTCTGTTAAAACTCCGAATGTTGATTTAGGATGAAGAAAACCAATATTAAGACCTTCAGCTCCTTTACGCGGAGTTTTATCAATCAACATTACTCCTTTTTCTTCAAGCTCCGGAAACACCGATTCAAGATTGTTTACTGCAAATGCAATGTGATGCACACCCTGACCTTTCTTTTCAATAAACTTTCCAACAGGCCCTCCCGGATCGGTGGATTCGAGAAGTTCTATTTTTGTTTGACCAATCCTGAAAAAGGCGGTTTTTACTTTTTGATCGGCTACTTCTTCTATCGCATAACACTTCAATCCCAGTATTTCTTCATAAAAAGAAACAGCTTCATCAAGATTTTTTACTGCTATACCAATGTGTTCAATATGTGACAGGTTCATATACTCAGATATCTTAAAAATTAATTGCTGCCAAAATTATCACTTTAAAGAATTATTTCCGCATTGGGGCTTGAAAAAAAACATTGTTTTATAACATAAAACATTTTCCGTACCTTATTCTTCGTTGCAAAACCTGGCCGTTTACAACAAATCATAAAAATGAGAAAACACAAAACAGCTCCGTAAATGTCAGATTATCCGCATTATCATAGTTAAAGACATTCCTGTATTCCTTTCCCGATGTTCCGTATACAAAATAATGAACCGTATGCTCTCACCCCTTCTCAATTAAAGAAATAAAGTTGTATTTGATAATTTATTTTATATTTTTGCCGATTATTGATTTTTATCTTTATTTGAAAACTATGAAATATAAAACAGTTAGTCCCGAAGAGGCAGTAAAAGTTATAAAAGACGGTGACAGGGTTCATTTCAGCAGTGTTGCTGTCACTCCGCGTGTTTTGATCAATGCACTTGTTGAGAGAGGACGCAGAAGAGAAATTAAAGGAATTAAAATCCAACATATTCACACCGAAGGAACAGCATGTTATGCTGATCCTGAATTCGAAGGAATATTCCAGCTGGAGTCATTTTTTGTTGGAGGAAACGTACGCAAACAGACCCAGGCGGGTTATGCCGATTACATTCCAGTATTCCTGAGCGAAACACAAAAACTTATACGTAAAGGATACCTTAAGGTGAATGTTGCAATGATTCAGGTATCGCCACCAGACAAACACGGTTTCGTTTCTCTTGGCACATCTGTTGATGCGACGCTTGCAGCTATTAAAACTGCCGATACTGTAATAGCCCAGGTAAACAAATATGTACCAAGAGCCTGGGGTGATGCAATGATAAGCATAAAGGATATTGACCTTTTTGTAGAAGCTGATGTTCCCCTGCATGTTCATGACAACCCACCCATTACCGATGTTGAACGAACTATAGGTAAAAATGTAGCAGAACTTGTTGATGACGGAGCATGTCTTCAGATGGGTATCGGCGGAATACCTAATGCCGTACTTACAGAACTTACAAATCACAAAAACCTGGGGGTTCATACCGAAATGTTTTCCGACGGACTGCTTCCCCTCGTTGAAAGCGGCGTGGTTAATTGTAAAGCAAAACAGATAGACAAAGGTAAAATTGTTGCATCTTTTCTTATGGGATCACAGGCACTGTACGATTTTATTGATGATAACCCTATGGTGGCTATGATGGATGTTGCACACACAAACGGCATTCATGTAATCAGAAAAAACAATAAAGTAACCGCAATAAACTCCGCTCTTTCAATTGATATTACAGGTCAGGTTTGTGCAGACTCTATTGGCACCACATTTTATTCAGGTGTGGGCGGTCAGATTGATTTTATCAGAGGTGCAGGACATTCGGAAGGCGGAAAACCGATAATTGCTATGCCTTCAGTCACATCAAAAGGAATATCAAAAATCACTCCTACACTTATTGAAGGTGCAGGTGTGGTTACTACAAGAGCAAATATGCACTGGTTTGTTACTGAATACGGAGCTGTTAATCTTTATGGTAAAACACTACAGGAAAGAGCCAGATTAATTATCTCAATAGCACATCCCGATCATAGAGAGAATCTCGACAAAGCGGCCTTCGAAAGATTCGGACCACATTACCATTTTACCGGATTTCAGGAGATCTGATAAATAAATTTCAGATTTCTGTTTTTGCATATAAAAAGAGGCTGTCTGTTTACAACAGGCAACCTCTTCTCCTTTTACATAGATTCGGGTATAAATTAATAAGATGTAATTTCTTTTTCCTTTGAGCCTGAGTATACCTCTTCGGCTTTCTCAAATGCCTTTTCTATTTTCAGAATCAAATCACCTGCATTTTCAAGACCAATGCTCAGCCGCACCAGATTCGGAGATATGCCAAGCCGCTTTCTGTCTTCGGGCGAAACATCAACATGAGTCATTGTGGCAGGATGCTCGGCCAAACTCTCGGTTGAGCCGAGACTCACTGCCAGTTTAAAAAGCTCAAGATTATTCAAAAATGCAAATGCCTCTTTTTCTCCTCCCTTTATATTAAAGGCAATCATTGAACCGGGAGCTTCACACTGCCTTTCAAAAATACGGTATTGTTCTGAGTTTTTTTCCAGATTACCAAGATAATGAAGTTCTTCAACCATCGGATGGTTAGAAAGATACTGGGCAACCTCTTTTGCATTTTTAACCTGCTGTTGCATCCTTATCTTAAGAGTTTCCAGACTACGCATCAGGAGCCAAGATGAATTAGGATCAAGCTGGCTGCCAAAAAATGTTCTCATTGCTTTAATTTGCCCTATAAGTCCGGCACTGCCCACACAGGCACCTGCAATAACGTCACTGTGTCCGCCTATAAATTTGGTGGCAGAATAAACTACCAGATCAGCGCCGAACTTCATCGGATGTTGAAAAACCGGACCTAAAAATGTATTATCAACAACCATAAGGCAATCTCTTTCAAATGTGCTGAAACCGTCTGCTATTCTTTTTACCATACTCAGGTCTACAAGTGAATTAACCGGGTTTCCGGGGGTTTCAACATATATCATTGCAGGTTTCATACCCGGTGCTTCATGCTCTATCTTTTTTAATATATCAACTTCACTGTCTCCGGGAAAAAACTTCACTACTTTAATTCCGAACTGTGGCAGAACATGATTAAAAAAATGATCTGTACCTCCATATACCGGCGAAGCGTACACAAACAAATCGCCCGGTCGGACAAAAGTAAAGACTGTTGTGGTTATAGCAGCCATGCCACTGCTGAAAAAAGCTCCTGCCTCAGCCTCATCCCAAACTGCCAGCCGTTTCTCAAGTATATTCATATTGGGATTATCAACACGACTGTAGATCATTCCCATCTCCTCTCCCTCTTTTTTCTCTCTCAACCCATAAGCTATTTCAAAAAATGCTTTTCCTTCCTCTGCCGATCTGAACGCAAATGTAGATGTCTGAAAAATAGGACTTTTAACTGAACCCTGATGCTCTTTCGCCGAATAACCCAATGACATCATATAACTCTCCGGTGACATGGTTGTATTTTTCATACATTTATTTTTTTTACTGCAGGCTAACCCGCAAAATTTAAGACTTCTTATTAAACACAATAAAGACTTATTGTCTTTCAAAAATACCATTAAATGGTTTTAATTTCTCACTCTTACTGCAATTTTAGAATATTTTTCTTATTTTTCTCACATATTCAGACATCAAGACTAAACATGAATATTTCAGACTTATTAATCAGAAAATTATTCTAATGGAACAAAAGCTTGACAAAACAGACAAAAAGCTCCTGATGCTTTTACAAAAGGATGCTAAACTGACAACAAAACAACTTGCTTATCATCTCGGATTAACCGTAACTCCTGTTTTCGAAAGAATAAAGCGACTGGAAAAACAAGGTGTTATAGAAAAATATGTTGCCATACTCAACAAGGAAAAGATTGGAAAAAAACTAATAGCATTCTGCAATGTATCAATTAAGGAACATTCCAGAGAATATATCCATCATTTCGAATCACAAATAATTAAATTCCCTGAAGTAATGGAGTGCTATCACATTGCCGGCATGTATGACTATATGCTTAAAATAACAACAGAGAATATGGATTCATATCACGATTTTATTTATAACAAACTGGCAACCATTGAGAACATAGGAAATGTTCGAAGTTCATTCGTCATGAGTGAACTTAAAAACAGCACAATTCATCAGTTGATTTAAAAAGCAATATAATTTATAAATTATACCATATAGATACTGTTTTGTTTTTATCTTTGTTTAATACCGTCAGAAACAAAGTACTTTTAGTTACCTGTGGTTCTATCAGAAAACAAACTGACTGTATATTAAAAAACATCTAATGTTTAACACAAAACTGATGAAGTAAAAATCCCCAAACATAAACGATATCATTAATTTCAGGTTCTAAACAATAAAAACAGTGTTATCATGAAAGAAAAAAGAAAAGGGATGCAACGCAGGGCATTCATTAAAACAGCTGCTGCTGCCGGAGCAGCCCTGTCTGTTGCCCCTACAATGACTTTTGCAAAAAACAAAGAAGAAAGTAAGGTAAGGATAGGATTCATTGGTGTTGGCGGGCGTGGTCGCTCTCACCTGAATAATCTACTTAAAAGAGACGATGTGCTTATTCCTGCTATTTGTGACATAGATACCAAGGCTATTGATGCCTCAATGAACATGATATCAAAAGCCGGTTTCAACAATCCGGAGGTATATCAGGATGGAGAACATGCATATGAAAAATTGCTTTCCAGAGATGATATTGACGGGGTTATAATTTCCACACCATGGCTTTGGCACACTCCGATGTCGGTTGATGCAATGAAAGCCGGAAAATATGTTGGGGTTGAAGTTTCGGCCGCCACCACTCTCGGCGAATGCTGGGATTTAGTAAACACATACGAAGAAACCGGCTCTCCTCTTATGATACTTGAAAATGTAAATTACAGACGTGATGTCCTGGCAGTTCTGAATATGGTACGCCAGAATGTTTTCGGCGAACTGCTTCATGCCCGCTGCGGGTACCGGCATGACCTCAGAGCTGTTAAGTTTAATCCTGGTGTTACTTTTGGTGAGGGTGCAAAAGGTGAAGCTCGCTGGAGGACACAACACTCACTTAAACGAAATGCCGACCTTTATCCCACTCATGGTGTTGGACCAATTGCAGCCATGATGAACATTAACCGTGGCAACAGGTTTCTGACTCTGACTTCACATGCTACAAAGTCGCGCGGACTTCACAAATACATAGTTGATCACGCAGGTGAGGATCATCCAAATGCAAAACTTAAATGGAAACTTGGCGATATAGTTACCTCAACCATCAATACCGCCAATGGTGAAACCATAATTGTAACTCACGACACAAATTCTCCAAAACCATATTCTCTGGATTTTGAAGTGCAGGGCACACAAGGATTAACCGAATTTGATTATTACAATAAACGTATATATGTTGAGGGTATAAGCAAACCTCATCATTGGGATGAAATGGATGATTGGCTGAAAAAATATGACCACCCGTTGTGGAAAAAATACGGCGAATATGCAGCCGGCTCAGGACACGGCGGCATGGACTTTTTTGTAGATCATGCTTTTGTTGAAACAGTTAAACGAAAGGCCTTACCGCCATTGGATGTGTATGATGCCGCAGCCTGGAGTGCAATAACCCCACTTTCAGAACGCTCAATTGCCGAAGGCAACTCTGTTCAATACTTCCCTGACTTCACAAGAGGAAACTGGATAAAGAGAGAACCTGTGTTTGCATTAAACGATGAATACTAACGGATAAAAAAAAGAGGATGTCCAAAAAGTAAAAAACAGACATCATTGCGAGGAGGAACGACGAAGCAATCTCTTGATTCTCAGTGTTTGTAAATATAGAGGTTCCTTCATTTCATCACCAATGACGGAAATGCTTAAGGTGCTGATTGTCGGCAAGACTTGTGCGTCATTGCGAATCCGTCGGTAGACGGGTGAAGCAATCTTAACACAGTTGAGATCGCTTCTTCGCTCGCGCTCATCGCG
>JAADEM010000003.1 GCA_013153405.1 Chlorobiota bacterium | reverse complement strand
GCAGCCAAAAAAAATGACAAACCTACGGCACGCCACTCTTTGGTTTTCCCCCCACCCCTTGACGATTGCCGATAGCAATGTCTTGCAAACCCGCACAAGTATTCAAAGACCTTGCGGTTCCAAACGGAGTGACGGAACGGTAAGCGTCGAATGAACGAAAAATTAAAAATTCGCGATAATTCGTGCAATTCGTGGTTTCTTTTTGAGGAATCGGGGAAGTGTATCATCCACGAATAGACACGAATTAACACTAAAAAATCATTCGCGTCAATTCGTGTCATTAGCGGTTCCCAAAAAATATCATCTATGGTTCCTTTCCGTAGTCGCGAAGATTGCCTGTCTCAACTTCCGTTTCGACAGAGCAATGTCTTAAAAATACACACACGGCTTTTCAAATACCTTGCCGTTCCAAACGGAGTGACGGAACGGTAAGCGTCGAATGAACGAAAAAATAAACATTCGCGTCAATTCGTGCAATTCGTGGTTTCCCAAAAAACATCCGTGTCTATCCATGTAATCCGTGGTTCCATACAAAAAAACGGCACCGAATTACGGCACCGTTTCCCTTTTATATTTTATTCAAAGATAACTTAAAACAGTTTTGTAATAACCTCCTCAACTGTCTCTTTTGATGGTGAAATATCGAAAATATGAACCGGCTTAAGGTAGGTTACCTTTTTATCGTTCTTAAATCTGTTTTCACCACCTCCGGTAATATTTACCATTATGGTTGCATCTTTCTCCACTTCATTTTCTTTTACAGCATTAATCAGCGAAGCCACAGCCACAGCTGCTGCCGGATGTATATCTATACCTTCCAGTTTCTCGAACAACTCAGCAGCAGCGCGTGCCTCCTCGTTCTTGGCAAGCAGCACATCGCCTCCGGCATCTTTCATTGCATCATAAAGACCTCCCGCAATTGGATATGGCGGGCGGCGGTTCGACAATACTTTTGCATCTATCTCTTCAACCTGTTTACGGGCCACTTCATCATCAAACGGAAGAATATCCCGGGAATCAGCTTTCCATGAATCGTGAATCGGCTTGAACGGGCAATTCTGAGAAACCATTAGTTTCATTTTGTTTTTACCGAAACGTCCGTCTTCAATGAAACGCAGGTTTGCCTCCCATGCCGCAATAGCACCTGTACCCGAACCCACTGCCTGAAAATAGTAATCAGGAATACGTCCGATATGTGTAACTGCCGAAAGTACTGTAGTTCCCATACCTTCTCGACGTGCAACATTCTTGGCTCCACCCTCGGGTATAAAACCATCAATCTGAACAGCAAGGTTTGAAAGATGGATAGCATCGAAATAATCGCTACCCGATTTGGTAACAACAAGCTTTACCACACTATCGTCAATGGGTTCATCAAACCACAAGGCATTTAAATTATCTTCAGGAACACAAAGCAACAGTGGGATTTTATTGTCAGAACACACACGGGCAAAAGCACGTGCCGTATTACCTGCCGAAGCAACCACCAACACTTTACCATCTTCAACGTGCAAACGTCCGCCTACGGAATATGCCTCAGTCTCCTTAAACGAACAGGTAGGCATTTCAATCCCTTTTTCAGGCCAGTATCCGCTGAATGTTATATACAGATTACTCAGTCCCAGCTCTTTTGCAAGACCTTCGCTCTTGTAAGTTACCGGAGCATACGACCCCTTCAGCATTTTATTTACCGGCAGCCAGTCGGCAAATTTGAAAAGTCCGAAAGAATCATCCTTAACATCAATCTGTTTCTTCTCATATATTGCCCGGATAAGTGTAGGATCACTCTCTCCCGGTGCATCAAGTGTCCATCCCTCGTCAGGAAATGTTTTACCTGTTTTTACCGATTGCAGAATGTACTTTGTTGGTTTGAATGTATCGCTCATTGTTTTGTAGTTTTTTTTGGTTTTAGGTTGGTTGGTTTTAGGTTTATGGTTCTTAGGTTTTGGTTATTAGTTCTTGGTTCTGGGTTTTTGATTTTTGGTTCAACGATCAACTTAACCAAGAACCAACCAACTAACCAACCAACTTACAAACTATTTCTTAATCGCCCTCCACACAAGCCAGATTCCGTAAGCCACAAACGGGATACTCAACAACTGTCCCATGTCAAGACCGATTTTGTCAATCATATTCAGCTCCCAGGGTTCCTGAACCTCTTTAACATATTCTATAAAGAATCTGGCTCCGAAAATCCCGATCAGGAATGTTCCGAATATTAACCCCAGCTTATCTTTTGCATTGGTTTTCCAGTACATATACCTCAAAACAAAGAAAACAACCAGATAGCTTAACGCCTCGTAAATCTGGGTAGGATGTTTTGGTACCGTTTCTCCGTTACGCTCAAATATGAATCCCCAGGGCAATGACGTTTCGTGTCCGTAAATCTCCGAGTTCATCAGATTACCAAGACGAATCAGAACAGCAACAAATGCCACCGGTACCACAACCCTGTCGAGGGTCCATATCATCGACTTCTTTGTTACTTTTTTTGAATAAATATACAGAGCAACAAGAATCCCTATGGCACCGCCATGGCTTGCAAGTCCGCCTTTCCACACCATCAGAATCTCGCCGGGATGCTGCGAATAGTAAGGCCAGCCGTAAAAGAAAACGTGTCCGAGACGTGCACCCACTACTGTTGCAATCACAATGTAAACAAAGACCTTTTCTGCCCATTCCAATGGTAAATTCTCATGCTTGTACATCTTCTCAAGCATCATATACCCAACATAAAATCCAATGGCGAAAAACAATCCGTAATACCGGATGTGTAAAGGGCCCAGGCTTATCAGCTCAGGGTCTGCATTCCAGCGAATAAATTCTAAAAGCATATTTTAATGTGTTACTGTGTTACAGTGTTAAATGGTTATTTAGTTGTTTGGTTAATTGGTTATTTGTTTTATGATTGTGTCTTAGTTAGATATAAGAAATCTATTAACTTACTAACCTAAAACCTACTAACCTACCAACCAACAAACTTACAAACCTTTTCCGTGACAATGTTTATATTTCTTACCACTTCCGCACGGACACGGATCGTTACGGCCTACTTTCTTCTCTACACGTACCGGCTCAAGTTTTTTCGGCTTCTCTTTCTCTCCATCTCCTCCGCCTGACCTTGTAAACTCATCCTTCTGTGTCTTCAGGCGGCTGAAGTCCATACGGCGACGCTCACGTGCCTGCTGAACTCCGCTTGAGTCCTGAATAGGAATGTATGCCTTAACGATAGTTGATACAACATTACGGTTGTTGTCCTCAATCATTTTCTTGAACAGATTGAACGACTCAAACTTGTAAATCAAAAGCGGGTCTTTCTGCTCGTACGAAGCATTCTGAACAGCAGTACGCAGATCGTCCAGTTCACGAAGGTGCTCTTTCCATGCCTCATCAATAGTGATAAGCATAATCGATTTTTCGAATGAGCGCATCAGTTCTACACCCTGTGTCTCGTATGCCTTTTGCAGATTGGTAGTTATCTGAAATACCCTCTGACCGTCACTTATCGGGACTACAATATTCGTGTATTGCTCTCCTTTGTTCTCATAAACATCCTTAATTACAGGATATGCCTGCTTGGCAATTGCCTCAACCTTCCTGTTGTATGTTGTCCATACAACCTCAAACAGCTTATCCGAAAGCTCTTCTGCACTTCCACGAAGGAATTCCTCTTCAGTGAATGGTGATTCGGTAGAGAATATTCTCAGAAGCTCCATTTTGAACCCTTCAAAGTCACCGGCTTCGTGATACTCTTCCATAATGGTATCGCAGGTATCCTGCATCATATTCGATATATCGAGCTGGATACGCTCACCGAACAGTGCATGACGGCGCTTGGTATAAATCACTTCACGCTGGGAGTTCATCACATCATCGTATTCGAGCAGACGCTTACGAATACCGAAGTTGTTCTCCTCAACCTTTTTCTGTGCCCGCTCAATCGACTTGGTTATCATCGAATGCTGAATAACCTCACCCTCTTCCAGTCCAAGGCGGTCCATATACTTAACAATACGTTCAGAACCGAACAGACGCATCAGGTCATCCTCGAGTGATACAAAGAACTGTGACGAACCCGGGTCACCCTGACGACCTGCACGACCACGCAACTGGCGGTCTACACGGCGCGATTCATGACGTTCGGTACCCACAATGGCCAGACCTCCTGCCTCTTTTACTTCCGGAGTAAGCTTAATGTCGGTACCACGACCTGCCATATTGGTTGCAATCGTCACAACCCCTTTATGACCGGCCTCGGCAACGATCTCTGCCTCCTGCTGATGCCTTTTCGCATTAAGTACGTTATGCTTGATACCGCGAATCTTAAGCATCCGGCTTAACAGCTCGGAAACCTCAACACTGGTAGTACCTACCAGCACCGGACGTCCATCGCCCACAAGTTTAACAATCTCCTCAATTACGGCATTGTATTTTTCACGTTTTGTTTTGTATACGAGGTCTTCGTAGTCAATACGTATTATCGGCTTATTAGTCGGAATTACAACCACATCAAGTTTGTAAATATCCCAGAATTCACCGGCTTCGGTTTCCGCGGTACCTGTCATACCGGCAAGCTTGTGGTACATTCTGAAATAGTTCTGCAGTGTGATTGTTGCATATGTTTGAGTGGCCGCTTCAACCTTAACATTCTCCTTGGCTTCGATGGCCTGATGCAGTCCGTCTGAATAACGGCGCCCCTCCATGATACGGCCGGTCTGCTCATCTACAATCTTAACCTTGTTGTCCATCACTACATACTCCACATCTTTTTCAAACAGAGTATAAGCTTTCAACAACTGGTTAATGGTATGAATACGCTCCGATTTAATAGAATAATCCTGAAGCAGTTTATCTTTCTTGGCCAGTTTTTCCTCTTCGGGAAGGTCTGATTTTTCCAGGTTGGCTATCTCGGAACCAACATCAGGCAGAACGAAGAATGCCGGATCTTCCGACGAATCGGTTATCAGGTCAATCCCTTTATCGGTAAGCTCAATTGTATTATTCTTTTCGTCGATAACAAAGTAAAGAGGATCGGTTACTATATGCATATTTTTACTGTTCTCCTGCATATAGAAATTCTCCGTTTTCATCATTCGGGCTTTTACCCCCTCTTCACTTAAGAATTTGATGAGCGCTTTGTTCTTCGGCAAACCTTTGTAAACACGGTAAAGCAGCAAAGCTCCCTCTTCCCTCTCTTTGGAGTCCTCCGATTTCATTTTCTGCTTTGCCTCGGCAAGCACCTTTGTAAGCATCTTTTTCTGTGCCTCAACAAGACGCACAACCTTACCTTTCAATTCGGAAAATAGCTGATCGTCACCTTTAGGCACCGGACCTGAAATAATAAGAGGAGTACGTGCATCATCGATCAATACCGAGTCAACCTCATCGACAATGGCATAGTTATGTGTACGCTGTACTAGGTCTTCAGGCGAAACAGCCATGTTGTCGCGAAGATAGTCGAAACCGAACTCATTGTTTGTACCGTAAGTAATGTCGGCCTGATAAGCTGCACGACGCTCCGGTGAATTCGGCTGATGCTTGTCGATACAGTCTACAGACAAGCCGTGGAACATATAAATAGGTCCCATCCATTCGGCATCCCTTTTTGCAAGATAATCGTTAACTGTAACTACGTGCACGCCTTTACCCGAAAGGGCGTTCAGAAATACCGGAAGGGTTGCCACAAGTGTTTTACCTTCACCGGTAGCCATCTCGGCAATCTTACCCTGATGAAGAACAACACCACCGATAAGCTGCACATCGTAGTGCACCATATCCCAGGTAACGGTATTTCCACCCGCAACCCAGCTGTTATGATAAATTGCCTTATCGCCCTGAATCTCTACAAAATCCTTTATGGCTGCCAGATCACGATCGAACTGTGTGGCTGTCACTTCTATTGTTTCGTTATCCTTAAAACGCTGTGCCGTTGATTTTACTATTGCAAATGCCTCGGGAAGAATATTCAGCATCTCTTTTTCAAGAACCTCAAGAATATCCTTCTCTATTTTATCAATCTCTTTATAAACCTTATCTCTCTGATGAATGGGAACTTCATCATTTTCTATCTTATTTTTAAGTTCACTTACTTTTTCCTCATAAGGTTTAACTGAATCTTTAAGGTGCTGTTTAAGCTTTTCTGACCGTTCCCTTAATTCGTCGTTACTTAATTTTTCAATCTCAGGATATATCTCCTTAACTTTATCAACATAAGGTGATATCTCCTTAATGTCTTTATCGTATTTGTTACCAAATATTTTGGTTAAAAATTTATCTATTAATGCCATTTTATTCTAATTGTTGTAATGTTTTTTGGTTTTAGGTTCCTGGTTGTTTGGTTTTTGGGTTATTAGTTGTAGGTTTTTGGTTCTTGATTCTTGGTTCTTGCCGGCCCGACGTTCAGGCGGGGTTTTTAGTTTTAAAAAGTTATCAACAAAATAACCTACCAACCAATTAACCAACCTTCATTTATCTTGCACACCGGAATCCCATATTGAAAAGGGATGTTTCAACGGTGTTCATGCTCCGGAACCAAACAGAATTACTTAACGGACCATATTCGTCATACATAAATGAGCCTCCACGCAAAACTCTTGAATTTTCGTCGGGACCAGCCCTTCCTTCATGCGGTGAACCGGGATAAGGAATAAAATAACTGTCGGTCCACTGCCATACATTTCCCGACATATCTGTCAGTCCTGCCGGAGTTTCACCGTAATATCCCACAGGTGAAGTGTACAGAAAGCCATCTTTGACTTCCGGGTCCGGCTGAAGCGGTCCCTGCCAAACGTTGGCCATATATTTTCCATCGACCACGAGTTCATTACCCCACGGAAAATTCTGCCCTGTGTTTTTACCGTTTCGTGCAGCATACTCCCATTCAAACTCAGTTGGAAGACGCCTACCTGCCCATTTGGCATATGCCTTAGCATCGTGGTAAGAGACCTGTGTTACGGGATGATTGTCTTTTGCCGGCTCTTTATCTCTTCCAAACGGGTATTCCCAGTTTGCACCATCAACGAACTCCCATTTGCCGGTTTTAAAATCAAAAACCAGACTATTGCCGAATTTATCAGCATCAGTCTTATAACCGGTTTCCTGAACAAATTTTCTAAAATCGGCTACAGTAACAAGATTTTTATCAAGCCAGAAAGGTTGTATGGTAGTCTCGAAAACCGGCTGTTCGAATTCGCGCCCGGTATATGAACCAATTTTTATTTTTCCACCCTTGAAATAAATCATTCCGGGAATCTCTTCACCAGAAACCGTATCTGTTTTACTTTCTGTTGCAGGTTTTACCTCTTCAACAATCTGTTTTTCTTTTTTTATCGATGTACCATTAGAGCTGTCCACCTTTTTTTTTGCAGAATCCGAAACACAGGATGCTGCCGTTATAACTATGGATACTCCTATCCATTTCAAATAATTTCCCTTTCTTAGCTCTAAAAACATAATATAATATTTTAACAATGTGCAAAAGTACAAAAACGGCAGCAAAGATTACAAAAAAATAGCAATTGAGAGTAAATAAAAGTTAAATTACATCTATCTGAAACCTGATTCAGGTAATATTACTTTTCCAGTAGGCATATTCTTCACTTTCATCTTCTTCATCTTTGTCTTCACCGAACCATTCCGGAACCGGTTTCTGAGGCCCCTGTTTGCGGTAAATCAATGCAAGCACAAACCCGGTAATACTACCGTACAGGTGTGCTTCCCACGAATACGGCAAATCCCACTTAACCGGTATCATACCCCAAAACAGACTGCCATACAAAAACACTACAACAAGTGAAATAGCCATAAGCGGAATATAGTTACGTAACACTCCGCTGAAAAACAGAAATGTTCCCATTCCGTAAATAACACCGCTGGCTCCGATATGCCAGGTTCCTGCACGGCCGCCGAACCAAACCAGTATTCCCGTAACTATCCAGATAAGAACAAAAACTTTCAGGCTAAGCTCTTTATAAAAATAAAACAACGCCGTACCCAGTATCATCATAGGAACGGCATTAGCTGAAAAGTGCTCCCAGTCGCCGTGAATGAGCGGAGAAAAAACAATTCCGGGCAAGCCTATAACAGTTCGGGGGTTTATTCCCAGGTGCACAAAATCAACACCTTCCAGTGTTTCAACAAGCTTCAGGGTAAAAGCTGTAAAAACAACAATGCCGGGAATTATCATACTATAGAAAAACCTTTTCTTCTGCAATATTTCCCGGTCATTATCCACCTTAAGAATCGTTAGTTTATTACTTCAACAAAAAGTTAATTCAATAACTTTTTTATTGTTTTCACAAAATTATCAATATCCTCTTCTGTGGTGTCAAAAGATGTCATCCAGCGAACTTCGTTACGGCTTTCATCCCACATGTAAAAGAAGAACTCTTTCTGGAGCGGCTCGATAAGCTCAGGCGGAACAATACAGAAAACACCGTTTGCCTGAACCTTCTGGGTTATCTTTACCTGAGGTATCTCAGCTATTTTTTCAGCAAGTTTGGCTGCCATTTTATTTGAGTGTTCAGCATTTCTTTTCCATAGCTCATTCGAGAGCAATGCCGTAAACTGTGCTGAGGTATATCTCATTTTTGAATGCAGCTGAGTACTCTGTTTACGTATGTATTTAACATTCTCGGCAAGTTTTGCATTAGCAAATACAACCGCTTCACCAAACATCATTCCGTTTTTAGTACCGCCGTACGACAACACATCAACACCTGCATCAAAAGTCATCTCTTTCAATGTACACCCAAGCGATACCGCAGCATTGGATATCCTTGCGCCATCCATATGCAGATACATATCGTGGCTGTGTACATAATCGGCTATTGCCTTAATCTCATCAATGGTATACACCGTCCCAAGCTCTGACACCTGTGTTATTGACACCATCTTTGGCTGTGAGTGATGCTCAAAACCGAAACCGTGCATATGCTGTTTTATCAGGTCCATGGTAAGCTTCCCGTCTTTTGTTTTAACAGGCAGAAGCTTTGCTCCCGAATGTTTCTCAGGGGCCCCGCACTCATCAACATAAATATGCGACACATCGGTACAGATTACAGCATTGAATGGTCGAATCAATGTTTGTATTGAAACCACATTGGCTCCCGTTCCGTTATAAACCGGATAAAACTCCACATCTTCCCCGAAAACTTCTTTGAACTTATCTCTTGCTATGGCTGTATATTTATCGTCTCCGTAACCAACCGTGTGGCCGGTATTTACCTCCGAAAGAGCTTTTAATATTTCCGGATGTACACCGGCATTGTTATCACTTGCAAATCCTCTTATATTCGACATGTCATTTTAATTTTCTATAATCATCTAAACTACTTCTTTTTCATTCCGGCATAATGGTGCATTGAACATGGATCGAGGCCCGTGCGGTTTTTAAACAGGTTTTCAGTAATTGAAAAATACCCTAACGGCGTTTCATCGATAAAATAAAACACACCTCCCCAGTTATGTTCAACCCGCATATATACTCTGAAAACACCATCCTTTTTGATAATAACCCTGGTAACATGTTTTCTGTCCAGGTCAAACTCCTCAACAGTCCTGCCATTTTCATAATATTTTTTTAATGGCGGAATTCCGGTGTTTTCTTCAGATTGCACTTTTTTCTTTCCTGTAACTTCTGTTTTTTTACTGGTAACAGCTAACACTTCAGTTTTTGACTGATTGGTTTTGACCGGTATTTTTATGTTTTTACTTATTACTCCGGATGCACCATCTCCTTTTTCTCTCATCTTCCGGATGGCATAAAGCACCTTGAGCGAATAATCCCTGTCATCGGTAAAATCACCGATTTCGGTATCAAAATATATTTTAGCAACAGGTTTTCTGAAAAAAACAGAATCAACCCCCTCAAATGTTCTGAACAACCTGACATTTAAGGAAAATGGCTCTATTCTGCGCGATTGTCCATCAGGAATAACAGTTATAAACTTAATTATCTTCGATACATAACCCTGTTTCTTAAAGATAAAATAATATGTCTTATTCCACTCTAGCCCTGCATAAAACATTCCAGCCATTGATACCGGCAGTTTTTTGGTTGTTCCGTTTCCGGCAAGGGTTACAGTAACGCCGTTAAAGTTGTTGTTGTCAAGCAGCACTTTACCATTCACATAATAAAAATCCTGCCCGTAACCGGTGTAACAGGCAGAATAAAATAAAATCAGTAATGCTACAGTTATTTTTTGAACAGACAACAACCCCATAAATTGTTTTTATGCTCTAAAAATAATAATTATGAGTGAAATACCAACATCGGGGTAGTTGAATGAAACAGCATTTTTCTTGCAATACTTGGATTAAACATTCTTGAAATAAAACTTCTTCTTTTCGTTGTTATCGAAATAAAGTCAATATTGTGCTGTTTCACATACTGCTCTATTCCTTCAAGAAAATCATCACTGTCGATAAGATCACAATGTACATTTGTATGATTATATGTTTTTTTCATATATTCATTCAGACCTGCCATCTTAACTTCATCCCATTTAGAATGTTTTTTCGACTCTACATGAACGCAGATTATTTCAACATCGAGCGGACGCAGGAATTTTTCAAGAGTATCGAGAGCAACAAAATCAGACTCATCGAAACTTGTTGTATAAAGTACTTTCTTTATTTTATCCAGTCCTTTATATTCAAAATCCTCAGGTATCACAAGTACCGGATGTTTCGACATATCTATCACCTCTGCCGTTACGCTTCCGATTAGGTCAATATTTTTTCTGTCTTTACCTCGCGTACCCATTATTATCAGCCACGGATTATAGATTTTGCTATACGCAAGAATCTCTTCCTCGGCTATACCTTTGGTTAATTCATATTTTATAATCAGTTTTTTATCACCAAGTTTTTCGTTTTTTCCCTCAATATACTTTTTAAACTCTTCCATTCCCTCCTCTGCTTTCTCCTGCATTTCCACAACCAACTCTTCCGTTTCCACATTATACATAAAAGTATCAGGGAATGGCAATGAATTTATCATTGGATCATAAAAGGTATGGAAAACAGTAATTTCGGCATCAACCTTCTGTGCAAGTTCAAGAGCAAAGTCAGCTGCTTTCTTCGAATAATCGGAGAAATCAACCGGAAGCAATATTTTCCCTGACGGAGAATTTTCTTTTCCTGCAGCCCTTTTTTCCAGACTTTCATGCAAAAGGCTTTCAAGTATTGGCAATGCCTTTCCGAAATCTTCCTCCTTTATATTGACATTTACTCCTGTGGCAACGGCCCCCTGAATCAGATTCTGATGCTCAAGGAAACATTCAACGCCTTCTTTTTCGAGCAAATGTTTTAATATCTGGGCTTTTTCATATGATAATACAACAAGTGTGATAATTTTTGATTCCATAGTAATTTGTTTTAATTGTTCACTATGAAATTAACAATAAAACAATTAAAATGCAAGCTAAAACAAGTACCGGGACAGTTTATTATACAGCTTTAACAGGGTTTAACAGATATTAAACAACCGTGTCGATACGGGTAACATCGAATACTCCTTTAACATCTTTTATTTTTCTTATTAACAAATCCAGATCGCTCGTGTTATGTACAAAAACGGTGACCGTTCCTTCAAAAGTTCCCTCGTGTGAATCGACAGAAATGGAGCGCATTTTAACCTTAAGTTCCTTACTTATAACATGAGATATATTGGTTACAATCCCTATATCGTCATTACCGGTAATTTTAAGCGTGGCCTGAAAACTGGCATCCGCACCTCCCGACCACCTGGCGGGAACAATGCGATATCCGAACTTTTTGCGCATATCAGCTGCATTGGGGCAGTTTTTCCTGTGAATTTTTATTCCTCCCGTAGCCGACACAAACCCAAAAATTTCATCCCCAAGAATCGGATTACAACATTTGGCAAACCGGTATTCCACATTCGAAAGATTTTTATCGATAACCAGAATATCCTCATTATTTTCGACCGGATCAGTTTTCTGAACAAAATTTTCCGCACTTTTAAGGGCTTCAACTTCGGCCTGCTTTTCCGGCTCTTTTTCTTTTCGTTCCTGCTCTGCCAGAAACTCCTTCACATCCATCATATCAATCTTGCCGGTAGCCACGTCCAGATAAAAATCGTGTACAGTCTTTTTCTTATAATTCTTTACAAGCTGATTCAACAATTGATCGTTTAATTCAACTTTCCAGTTTTTTAATCTACGAAGCAGAATTTCACGCCCCACCTCCGCCTCTTTATACTGAAGCTCGCGTAAAGCCTGCTTAAGTTTTGTTTTTGCTCTGGATGTTACAACAACATTAAGCCAGTCCTGAGCAGGTTTCTGATGATTTGATGTTATTATTTCAATATGGTCACCATTTTGCAGTTCATACTTTATCGGCACATTTCTCTGATTAACTTTTGCACCCACACATTTTTTCCCTACTTCAGTATGAATATCAAAAGCAAAATCAAGAACAGTTGCCCCTTTAGGAAACCTTCTGAGTTCACCTTTAGGTGTAAACACAAAAACCTCTTCGTCGTAAAGATTCAGTTTAAAATCATCAAAAAATTCAACTGCATTTTTTTCAGGGTTTTCTAGTATTTCCCGCACATTGGCAAGCCACTTATCCATACCTGCCTCTCCTTTTATTCCTTTATATTTCCAATGAGCTGCAAGACCTTTCTCCGCTATCTCGTTCATACGCTGTGTACGTATCTGCACCTCAATCCATTTATTATCAGGTCCCAGCACCGTAGTGTGCAATGACTCATATCCATTCGACTTCGGTACCGATATCCAGTCGCGTAAACGGCTTGGGTTTGGCTGATATTTATCAGTTACAACAGAATAAACTTTCCAGCAATCTGATTTTTCCTTTTCTATCTCACTGTCCAGGATAATACGAATTGCAAAGAGATCATAAACCTGTTCGAACTCCACATTCTGTTTCTTCATTTTGTTGTATATGGAGTTTATTGTTTTGGTACGCCCTTTGATTTCAAATTTCAGTCCCAGCTTCGAAAGGTCATTTTTCAACGGCTCAATAAATTCATAAATATATTTTTCCCTGCCTTTTTTTGTCTCATTCAGTTTGCCGGCAATGTATCTGTACATGTCAGGATTGGTATATTTCATAACCAGATCCTCAAGCTCCGACTTTATATTGTACAACCCCAGGCGATGTGCCATCGGGGCATACAGGTATGACACTTCGGCACTAATCTTAAGACGGCTCTCCTCGTCATAAAGGTCAAGTGTACGCATAGTACGCAGCCTGTCGGCAATAATTATGAGAACAACCCTTATATCTTTGGCAAAAGTAAGAAGCAGCTTTCTGAAATTCTCATTCTCGATTGATGAGCTCTGATTGTATAGGTCAATTACTTTAACCAATCCTTCGGTAATGTCAGCCACCTTTTCGCCAAACTCTTCTTTAACCTTATCAAGAGTAACCCTTGATGACTGAATGGCATCATATAGCAAAGCACAGACCAAAGAAGTACGCCCCAAACCAATCTCTTCAATTACAATTCTGGCCACATCAAGAGCATGAATTACTGCAAGAACACCGGACCTCCGTCTGACCATTTCACGGTTTTGCAACGAGGCCAGTTCTATTGCCTGCCTGATTTGCCTAACATCTTCATTTTTAAGAATATTTCGACTAATCCTTAACAGATGACGATATTTACTTACAATCTCTGTTCTCTCTTTTTCCGTAACCGGCTGCATTCAGTTCTTTTTTTAGGGTGACAAATATATAAATCAGTTTAAAAACTTAACGCCATTTGTATCATCAAAAACCATACCCCGTTTACACATGTGCGTAAACATTTGTACACTATACAATGTTAGTGTTTATATGGAAGAGGTATAAATTCTGCATTACATTCATACCAAACTAAAACAAACAATGCAGAAACCATTCAACCACAGTTAAACCAGATTTTTTGCATGAAAAGAATGAATAACATTATTTATAAAAAAAACTGTAGTTTCTGAATACAAAATAATTAAATAACGCATTAAACACCGTCAATTTGACACTTTAGAAATAATAATATTAAACTACCTGATTTTGGAACTGTTTTTGTTATATATATTTTTGATATTACGAAAAAGAATCGTATATTTTAATTAA
>JAADEM010000106.1 GCA_013153405.1 Chlorobiota bacterium | reverse complement strand
CGGCAATAGGGAGACTGCCTGTCTGAATGGATATTCCAGGCAGGCTTCTTCGCTAACGCTCATCGCAGTGACGAGAATGTTTCGTCATATCATCATTATGCTTCAAAGATTCAGGGTGAAATCTCGGAATGACGACCTTTTTGATATCATCATATCTCAAAACAATCTCCCTCCTTAAGGTGGTAGCAGCTCTTTTCTAATTCCTCATATTTTTCTACTTTCGCCTCTATGATAAGGTCAACTATAAATTTTCTTACAAACGCATTTCCGCTGTGGATACTGATTTTTTCCGGACTGGCACTGGTTAAGCCGGAATATTTCACATGGTTTTCGGGGTCATTCATCACGTACGGACTGGGAGTGATAATGCTAGGAATGGGGTTAACACTGAAACCTGAAGATTTTAAGCTGGTATTTGAAACACCGAAATGGGTACTAACAGGTGCATTGCTGCAATTCACCGTTATGCCGTTTTTAGGATGGGCATTGGGTTATGTCTTTAATCTTCCGCTGCCTTATGCCGTAGGTTTAATCATAGTGGCAAGCTGTCCGGGAGGAACGGCATCGAATGTGATAAGCTTTCTGGCAAAAGTCAATGTTGCCCTTTCGGTAACGATGACTGCCGTTTCAACTTTGCTGGCTATCATCCTCACTCCCCTGCTGACTACATTTCTTATCGGTGAGAAGATGGAGGTGAGCACCTGGCAGTTGTTCCTTGGAACTGTAAAGGTGGTACTGCTTCCGATAGTGCTTGGAGTTACCATAAACAGGTATCTGCCAAAATTCACACAAAAAGTGCTTCCTGTAGCACCGCTGGTGGCTGTGATATTCATAATTCTGATAGTGGCAAGTATAATTGGTCAGGGACGGGATGAGATATTCCAGTCAGGACTGAAACTTATCGGAGCTGTTCTGGCACTTCACCTGAGCGGATTTCTTCTCGGCTATCTGACAAGCCGTATCTTCATTAAAAATAAGCAGGTTAACCGAACAATCTCCATAGAAGTAGGAATGCAGAACTCCGGCCTCGGGGCCTACCTTGCAAGGGCAAACTTTGCGAATCCCGCCATCGCCATTCCATCGGCCATTTCAAGTGCCGTTCACTCCATCATAGGTAGCATTGCGGCAGGATTCTGGAGAAGAGATTCAGATGAGGAGAAAGAGGAAAGGTAAAAGGATAAAGGTATTTCCAATATTCTTAGCTCTCCTTTACGTATCCGTTTTTATGATTTCCAACGGGTCTGACACACTCTGAACAACACCTGACGGCTCAAACTGCAATTCATTATCCGCATCGAAAAGGCGACTGTTCTTTGCGTCATACATTTTGAAAGTGACAATATCATCAGTGGAGTTGCCAAAAACCGTAAGAAGGAATACGTTCTGTCCGGTAGCTTCATTAACAACAGGTTTAGTATAACCAACGCACTCATCATTGATAAATGCAGCCACCATATCGTTCTCGTCATCTAAAACATCATTATTGTATTTCAGGATACAAATAACCTGCATCGAATGTTCGTATTTTGAATTATCCACACTCCACTGCGGAACATAGTCGATGTGATAAATATCAACCCATTCATCATCATCGCTGCATCCGGTAAACATTAACACTAAAGTAAGTACGGCAATAATTCTATAGATACTCATATTTTTCATTTCTTTTTACTTATCAAGATTCTCCAAAACATTTTAACAGGGAATACGGAATTAAAATCTAAATCCCGTATTCCCGTCTGCTTTTATTTTTTAACTACTTTAAACACTTCAAATTCATCGCCTGCTTTAACCCTTATATAATAAACTCCGGTTGTAAGGAAACTTACTTCCACAGGAAGTTTATTTATTCCGGAATAACAGGTTATTTCAGGACTATTGTACATAATCTCTCCTGCTATTGAAACAATACTATATGACACAGTTGTTTCTTCTGACAACAGAACCTGCAAATTGAGTGTTTTATCGAACGGGTTAGGATATACATTGAGTTCTTTAACCTTACCGAACGATTGATCTGCAGTTATAAGAACAGGATTTGTCAATGTTCCTTCAATACTGTTTCCATTAAACGAACATCCACCGTTCAACTCAATAAGCTCATCATCACGTTTCAATCTGAAAGTGATATAATCCCCAAGGTCAGCACCGGTTCCGTATACTGAAACATACAACAATTTGTCGTCTCCCTGTACAGCTGCACCTCTCACATCGTTGTTAATGTATGCAAGAACAATGTCACCAGGTTGCATATCTATACCCTTAAGTTCTGCCAGCACTGAGAATGCATACTCATAAATGTTTGTATTAACATATTCCTGTGCCACAACACTATTATTAAGTGTTCCGTTTTTAAGTGCAGTAACTGACGGATATTTGAAACTTGTCGTTTCAGCTCCTTGTCGTTTCAGCATATAACCGTGATTAGGCTCCAGGAATTCAAGGTTACCAAGCCAACTGTATCCGTTATATATCGCGAAACCGTGACGCCCCTTAATTACATCATCAACAGTTGCATCATATCCCGACAACGCTTCATCAACAGTCATATTCACCTGTGGAATATAACCTATCCTGTTCCATCCATTTGATACCTCAAGCTCAAAACTTTCCGGATCAATAGGAATACCTTCGTAAAGCAAAGTACCTCCGTTAACTATATTTATCCTGTACAGCTGTCCGGAATTGAATCCTTCAATATTGCTTACCCATTCTGTACCGCTGTATGTTGCGAACTGTGCCGGATCGGCATTGTCATAAACCAGGCGGTCGCCATCAACTGCATTTATATTTTTCAGCAGTTCGTTTACATCTGTATAGCCACTCATATCTGAATTGAATGAAATCCAGGTCCAGCCTTCATTAAGATTTACTGCCTGCTGAATTGAACTTCCGCATTCAAGATTCACAGGATTACTGAATGAGCCTTCGATTTTTGAATCAGCAAATTTAATTTCCGGACTTACATCACTATAAACCAAACCAGTACTTGCATCAAAAACTTTAAATATGATATTTTCATCTGGTTTATCACCGTATATAGTCATCAGAACCATATATTCACCTGTTTCACTTATATAGCTAACATGGCTCACTCCACGACATTCTTCATTTACAAATGCACCTACAATATCATTTTTATCCTGTGATGTTTCACCTGAAATAGTAAGCGTAGCAACCATATTCATCTCTGAATCATAGTTACCGGATATTTCCCAGTCTGGCTCCTCTCCTTTTACTGAAACATTAAGCAATAATTTCTCATTGAAAGCCATATTACCCGATAGGTATATCTCTTCACTGTACTGTCCGATATTCAATCCGCGATCGATCGTGAAGGTTATCTTCTCTGAACCGTCAGGATTCAATACTCCTGTTGAAGGCTCGGCAGTCAACCATGACGGCAGATTGGTAATATTATAATTTTCGTAACTACCGCCCGAGTTATGTATCATTGCCTCAAATGTATACTCCTCGTTTACTCCACGGGTAATATTTATCTCGGTATCCTCCCAGCTTATAGTATTTTGCTCAACATATGCTGTCCAGGTTACCGGTGAGGCCATTTTATTGCCGTGCATATCCTGAATATCTTTTACCGATATTTCAAGAACACAATTTTCGATAAGTGATGCCTGATCACTATTAGGCATAATTACTATCTCATCATCGTTTACAGTATATGTAAATCCAACATTGCTAACCGCATTGTCTCCTTTAATTCCTGCAGTAAGATCAGAGAAATTTTCGGCACCTGTATTTTCAAGAACTAATGATTCCTCTCCTGAAACTGCATTATTTAACGAGTTCAATACTGTTTCTTCAGTAACAGTCTCGAACGGATAATAGGCCAATAAGCCAAATTCATCTCCGGTGAGTTTACTGTGACTGTACAGTTCCAGGGATTTAAGAGGTCTCGCAACACTCCAAAGACGAACTTCGTCGATCAATCCTGTATAGTAACCGGTATAATTCGTTTCAGTATCGTTCACATACTCAAGTCCAGCCCCAAGTGCCATTCTGCTCATTTCAACAGATCCAAATTCATCACCCCTGACAAGAGAATTAAAATTATTGTCGATATACAATACTGCGTTTCCTCTGCGGTTTACAACCAGAGCCATATGATGCCAAACATTGTCAGTTACTGCCATATTTGTACTTAAGGTAAGATTGTTCGATACTATCTCAAGCTTACCGTCATAGGTGAAATGTGCATTTATTATTTTTGCATTATCCTCATCAAGATTCTGGTCAGATACGGTTCCATTCGAGAACAGGATTGTTCCGTTGGCTGTTTCATCTGCCTTGAACCATAACTCTATTGTCATATCCATAGCTTTGGTTACAGGTATTGAGCTACAATCCATTATCAACGCCGTTGCTCCGTCAAATTCAAATGATTTTCCTCCCGGAGTTATCAGCCATGAGGTACCATATCCGCTTCCATGCCTTTCTCCTGCTTTATCTTCAAATGTATCACCGTAACCTTTATCCATAGGATAGTATGACATCAGACCGTATTCAGTACCGCTCAATGCAACATCCCGGTTCGAATATAATTCCCCGTCGGTACGTGCATAGCTCCATATACGCAGATTATGAATGTTTCCTTTAAATGACTTGTACTCTTCCGTCTTGCCCACTGTAAGCATATTGGCATTTTGGAAAGCATCTCCGATGTTCACGGTAAATTCCTGTATCATTACACCGTTTACAACCAAAGCAAGAGTTTCATCACCATCGAATCTGATAGCATAATGATTCCAGGGAACATCAGTCTGAACCGATACCGAATAAGTTTGTCCATCAAGTACAATATCAAAACCATCGTTTGTTTTCACCAATGTCATAACCGATCTGTTACTATCTCCATAACCTATAACAGAACCGGTAAATGAATCATCAAACAGAGCTTTAAACTCAATAGTAAAGGGTTTATGGCTCAAAAGAAGACCTTCACCTGTCACTATAGAGGAATTGTCTCCATCGAACTGAACACTGACGGCATCATCTACAGGATGATCATTCAGTACCCCCTGTACATTGATGTTGTAGTCTTTCAGAATAGCTCCTTCGTTAATCGTTTCATCAAACTTAATTGAAATAACATCGCCTGTACTTAAAATACCGTCACCCGGTTCAGGTATGCCGTGAACCGAAGGAAGATTATTATCAAAAATACCACCGGAAGTCATACTGTAATTAACCGAACCGTCGGTACATACAGATACTGCCTGTATCTGATATCCGCCATTATTTAGACCTGTAAAGTCAAATACGTAATTCAACTTACTTGCACCATCAATAAAGCCATATTCAGAAGGCAGCTGACCTGTGGCTTCCAGTTCCTTAAAGGTTTCACATTCGTTATCTTTAAACCAGGTATATTGTGTAATCCACTGAGATGACGTAACTGAACGATACTGCAAATCAACACGTTCAAATGTGGAGAGTTGATTATCGAAATTACCAATCACAACATCCAGTTTGTTGTTATCCTCAGAATTCACAATCCATTTATCATCGGGAGCCGTGAGCTCAATATTGGTACATACAGGCTCAAAACTTGCCCTGATAGTAACGGTATCGGAAATATCCGGAACATTATCTGAAGGATCGAACTGACACATTGAGTGTAGTATCAGATTTATATCTCCCGTAGTGTCGGCACTAGCCGGCTTTGTAACTTCAACAACTTTAGTCAGGGTTGTATTAGCCGGTATAAGTACTGCAAGTTCACTCGATAAGTTTACTCCGCCAACTGTAATGACTGCACCATTGCGGTTACTTTGCGGATCAACCATAAGCAGGTACCAGTTGTCAGCACCGGCTTGTGTTTCATTACCAAGCTGTACTTCAAAAATTGCAGACATATCATTCGGCACTCCGGTAACCGTATTATTACCAACAACACTTATAACAGGGGCCTCCACTGCCATTGTTGCATTATTCAGTATTGTTCCCGGCTGATAATACTGAGTTTGCTCGACATCCTGATAAGGACAAGATGACTGGCCACCCTTAACCATAAATACAGGTCCGTTTCCTGCGTCATCTTTCTTTACATCAACAGTATAATAATCACCCTGGTCACTGTCAGCAAGGACAAAGCCTACAGTTGTATTTTGAATTTTATTCTGATTCTCCTCTTCATATTCACTATTTGTATAAGTTATTTGTTCGGTAAATGTTGTACCAAACTTATTGAATTCATAACCTATTTCAAGGCCCAAATATGGAGAGAACGTAAATTCGCCTGCATGCATCTGATTGTGCCCTTGTTCTATGAATACTGAAGATTCGACACTTGCACCTGCATCAAATGAGATATTTTCGTAAACTGCCTTTTGGGTACTGTCAAGCAGTTTTGTATAATCATCTTCTGTTTCCAGATCAGTAATGGAATCATCAGGAGCAATATAAAATTCACCAAGAGTACTGTTTACCTTTTGGCGCTCATTATCTTCCAGTATATCTTTCCATTTTTTTATTGAATTATTACACCAGCGAACAGAATCCAAAGACCAATAATTCTTTAAACTATAACTAACTTCTTCTTTTGTATAGCCATTTGCTTCATATTTATCAATACTATCTTTAAGATTTATAGTATAAGGATAATATTGATAATTGTTACCATCAATATAATATGCCAATGAGTCAAGACCTTCAATTGATGTTTTAAGGTAAATGCTATCTATACCATCAGTATTGTTCATTCCATAATCAGGATTATCAGCAGAAAGTTTACTCACATATCTTGGATTATTACGTAACAAATCATCACGCAAACCTATAATATCAGGTATAAGATAATTTTCAATATGATTCTGTGTGTATACAAACTGAGTAGAGAACTGTTCACCCACGGAGAATGTTTTAACAACACCTAACGAATATCCCTGTGAAACGGTAGAAATACTATCTACAAAATTAGCACTTCCAACTTGTTCCAGAGATAATGAATTGCATATGCCATAAAGGATATTGGTTGAGTGCCCTATGTATATATCAGCCATGCTGCCAACATATGCAGGATCATCACTTGTACTTATTGTTTGACTAAAAGATGTAACAGTTGTATATTCATCCTCATCGGTCCATTCATAACTTTCTACAGAACCGCCTGTGATATCCATAGTGTTAGAAGTTTGAATGACACTTGATGTCGCTGGCGCTCCTACAATAAGTGTAACTTCACCACCAAGATGTGCAGTCAATGATGTTTCTGAGGATACTCCGTCTTCATCGGTATAAGTATAGCTGTGCTCTATACTGCTTCCTTTCTCTATATATGCATAACTGGCATCTCCCGGAGGATCGCGTAAAATAAAATCAACATAAATCTGACCTGCAGTAACAAAGTTGGTTCCGGAAGTTTTATATCCCAGCACGTATGCGTATGTTCCGTCCCAATTATACTGTTTGCCGTTAATAATAAATGTAGCACTTATTTGCTGTAAAAAGTTGAGTGATTCATCTTCTGCATTGACAGAAAGATTGGGCTCTCCGGCTTCAAAAGTGTAGTCCACACTTCCTGTTTCAGGATTTAACGAAAACTGCATTTCTTTATGATCAGCTGCTAAAGAGGTAGTGATATTAACAACACCGTCAGTTACCGGCACACTGTCCGTCGGACATTCAGCTCCTTCATCATGATTTTCATATTTTTCGTATGCAAGAAACTTTAAAGAATAATAATTATTTTGTTTTAATACCGGATGGTCAAAAGCATAATTACCGTTTTCATCGTACAATAATATGGTATCATCGGATACTACAAGCTCCTTCTCAAATAAGCCGGAGCCTCCTGCTGCATTAGTTACCATTACTGTTGGATTCGAGCGGTATATGAAACTTCTTGCCACATTATAACTGAAACTGTCGACAACTGCGTCATTAGAATCATATTTGTAAACAATAGTATCATTTTCCCATGCATTGCTCAAGTCTACTGAGCCATAATCACTTGGGTCGAATGAAAAGACATTATTACTGTTTTGCGGTTTTATATCGGTTATAATATATTTCTCAGGAAGCAGGTATTGAACAAATTCACCTGATACACTATCAGTACTAAACGTATAAGTATTCTGCTGTCCCTCTTCAATACTAATATCATACTTATCACTCGTAGCCGATAATGTAATATTTGCAACGCCTATGTTATTTTTCGACAATCCGAAACCAATGGTTTTACCGGCTTCTGTCAGACCACCAACCACACGGCCGGCAACTTTTATTTTAGTGGTATCATAAAATTCAACTCCTTCAATTGCATGATCAAAATATATATCACTGGTGTATGTTCCGTCGCTTTGTTGTACGGTATAATATTCGTTTTCAAAAACGTGTCCTTGTTTTTCAATACTTAAACTGTGCGTTCCGATAGGAACATAAACTGTAAACTCACCATTTTCATCAGTAGTTACAACATTATTATCTTGTCCTATTGCCACATTGCCATCAATCAAAAGCGACACATCTTTTACGGGATATTCATATCCCTTGTATTTTACCACACCCGATACCGGGAATGAAGAGATATCGGTAAAATTCTTAGAGTCGAGACTAAGGTTATCACCACTAATATAAACAGGAAGGTTGCCCGGATTAAAAGTATGAATACCTTTCATCGGCACTATAATATAACTTTGGCCAAGACCTTTGAATCCTATTCCGTTAATAATATAATTGCCATACTTATCAGTAATACCACACAAACCGAGTTTCGAAGACGAGATATCAGCTTCAACCGGTAAGGCATTATGATATCCGTGATTTTTATTGAATTCATACGTCTGATTATTCTGAGACATATCTATTATCAGATCCGATACTCCTTCGTCAAGACGCCAGTAACCAACAAGACCGGCTTCGTTTCCGTTCAGTAATCTGTAATAATTATCTACTATAAAATCATTATCAATCGTATTATCCCATAGTCTTACTTCATCAACAACACCTTCTATTCCTTTACCTATAATAATATCAGAGGTGTCATTAAGAGCATCTGCAATTGCCTGCTCATTAAAAATTGAGTCATTAAGAATAAGAGTAACTCCGCCTGATGAAACATTTACTGCATAATGATTATAGACATATGGATCGAAGGAAGAACCTGCATCAAAGGTATTACTGTTAAATGCAAGCTGTCCGGTTGTATTATTAAACGTTAGCTCCCAGGTTCCTTTACTCATTAAAGAAGCATCGGTACCATTATTGTCAAGCTTTATCCAGGCCTCTATAGTATATCCGTTATCGATCGGAAGAGGCAAATCATCAAGGGAACGATAATGAGGAATTACAATACTGTCATTACCTGTCAGTTTAAGGGCCATCCCTATACATTTCGAGTCGCTTTCCGGATCTTCAACAACAACCTTAACACCTTCAACAGGACTACCCTGTCCAAAAGTAATTTGTCCGCTGACTACTCCAAGCGGTTGACGAATTCCTGATGCCGTTTCGGGGCCTGTAACCGATTCCTGTTCCATGACGCCTGTAACGACCAGAGTTCCATCACTACCGGCTGTAAACGGAGAAGTAACCGAACTGCCTTCAAAAGTTACATTATCAATGTTTTTATATTCATAAGTAGTATCATTAACAGTAAGAGTTGTTCCGTCCCAGGTTGCTGTCCGGCCTGAAAGCATATCAATTGAGTCTTCAACTGCCACATCACATGAAGTATAACCCGCTATTGTATATTTATAGAGTAATCCGGGCTGTGTCTGTTCGTCAATAAAAGAATTAACATTCTGATCTTCCGAAACAAATACTGTCTTCAGACTGTTCTCTACACCTGTAATCTCACGCTGTATCTTGTAATAATCAATTATACCTTCTCCTTCTCTCTCCCAGGTAAGTACTATTTTATCCGAATATTCCAGTTTCGAAGCATCAAATTTTGCTATCTGTACGTCATCCTGACTTGGTGTTACAAGCATAAATTCATTAGAGCGGTAATCTTTCCCGTCTATTTTATAATCTACACGATATAAATATTTTGTACATGACTGAAGATTATAATTGTCAGCATAAACATTCTCATCACGCTTAGTGATATTAGCATCAATATTTACCCATCCGTTGTCATCTGTCGATCTTGAAATACTAATATCTGTATAAGCATCATAAATCGGCCAGGAAAGCACATTACTACCACTTTCATTATTTACAGTTAGATTTAACGGATTAGATTTCGGGGTGTATTTATATTCACTTCTCAATAATAGATTTCCCTGTTCATCAAGAAACTCAAGATAGTAGATGTTCTCTTCATCAATATTATAATAATCCGATATTATATTAAATGTTGCGGTACTTCCGTCAAATGAAACGGCATCACCAATTTCGTAGTTATTAACGTCCAGGACTCTTAACTTTTTTATTTTATCATTAAATGATATGAATTTCACATCCGGATCATCCGGAGCTTTCAGGTGGTCCAGATCACATTCAACTATTATTTTTTCTGCGTTATTATCAAAAAGAAATTCGCTATAAACTCCTGTTCTTATTTTATAATAAAAATTACCATCCGGACCATAATTATCCTGATCACTGTCAAGGTCCCAGTCATATTCTGTTCTAACCAACACATATTCAGGATCACTTGTCACATTATCTAAAAGATAGTTGAATTTACCGTGCAAAGATCCGGTATTAGTATCTCCCACAAGAACATCATCACCGTCTTTTTCAGTTAAATCACGATACTCTTCCGCTATTGATGTCGTAAAATAATCGAAACCGTTACTATAATCACAATCCGCATGAAGTATATATTTCTCCTCATCCCCGGGAAGGGTGAAATAAAACTTAACATCATCAAGTTCGTCTCTGGGATAGTCAGTATTGTATGAATACCCCAATATGTCAATCTTTATTTTATTATCTCCGACATCAAAACTGATATCATCCGGATTGTAACTATGATATGCTCCGGGATTGTTTACTGTAAAATTAAAATAATGAGTACGTATCTCGTCATCGAAATCATTATACCATCTGATATTTACAATAAAATCTATTGTTTTTTTCTCATGCAGCTTATGAGAGTAAAAGATAAATTTCCCTCTTTTTTGCGAAACTTTTCTGTCATAAGAAACAGTATAATAATCTCTCTGATCGGCCAGATCCGTATTATACCATAACTTCCATACATCCCCTCCCTCATCACTGCGATATTCGTAATCCCCGGTATAAACATGAACAGAATCTCCGTTATCATCCAGATAATATAGCTTTACCACTTTTAACTCATCATCATGTCTGTCAATATTAAGACATTGCCCCAAAACATCGAATTCCAAATCCTGTCCAACCGCACTTATCTTAATATCATCAGCTGTATAATAATGTTTTGACCTTGGATTGGCAACTTCAAAGTAAAGAGTATCGTCTATACCTGCATTATCCTGATCAGCATCCACATCCCAGTCATAACGAACCCTAAAATTGAGGTATTTATAATCATTGAATTCAGAAGGAAGATTTTCATACTTGAAAAACACATAACAAATATCATATTCATTTCCATCATCGTCATAATCAAGATAACGATAATCAGAAGAATATGTTATCAGATTGTCATCTTTTGAAAAACATTGCCATTCCAAATCATTATCACAATCACCATGAAAAATTTGATCCCAGGATCCATTTTCATCTTTTACATAATAGTAAACATCGTCCAGTTCATCATCCCGCCACGAATTATTAAAGTCAATATGACCTTTGGTTTTTATAGTGTAATGATGATTGGAATCATAGGTATGAGGTCCTGTCAGCCATGCCTGGTAACCTGGCTGCTCATCAAACTCATCTGTTTGGGCTATTGCATTTGTAGAGAATAAAAAAATAAAAAATAAAACAGAAACAACTTTCCATTTAAAACGTTGAGACAATAGATATATATTTTTCATGAAAATTGAAAATTGGAAGATTAATTATATTTATCAAATACGAAATAGTGTTAATTATTGTTTCAATATCAATCAATAAAAAGCCTTGGTTCATCCCTCCTGAATGTATGTATACCACATTCTTATAACAATCCATCTGTAAAAAACAAGTAAAACTGCAACGAGAATCAAAGATAAAAGAAAATATGAAAAGTTGTATAGTTACAAAAACTGTGATGTAAATAACCTAAAATAAATGATTCTCAATTTCATCGTAAAACACCTGATGAACAGATGGTCGTACATTTAATTTGTAAATCAGTTTATTTTCACGCGTAGGGTAAACACGGTTCGACATAAAAATATAAAGAAGATTATATTCGGGATCCATCCATACAAAAATACCGGTAAACCCGCTATGCCCAAAGCTCTCCTGACTAACGCCCGGTGCAGGATAGGAATTTTCAATAGTATAAGATGAATTATTAAAAAGTGGTTTATCAAATCCCATGCCACGGCGGTTATCATTATCAGGATACTGTACTTTTGTAAACTCTTTAATCACGTCTTCAGAAATATAACGCTTTCCTCCATATACCCCACCGTTAAGATACATTTGCATCAACTTGGCAAGGTCATTGGCATTAGAGAACAATCCGGCATTGCCCGAAACACCCCCCATAACTGCAGCAGCCTCATCGTGCACATACCCCCAGACAAGCTCTTTGCGGTAGTTGCTGTCCCTTTCGGTAGGCAATATTCTGAAACGCGAAAAATATTTTAATGGGGTATATCTGGTAGTGGTAGCTCCCAACGGTTCAAAAAAATCATTGTAAAGTTCTCCGGTATAATCTGAATTATACAGCTCCGAAAGCATCTGTGGATATATCATAAACGAAAGCCCGCTATACTTGTATTTCTTTTCAGGCAGCAATGGTGACTTACGAATTGCCTTGTAAACTTTTTTTTTAAACCTGTCTTCGAGATAAAGATTCTGCGAAATATGAAGATTGTGCTTTTCGTCCTCATTAATGCTGTACATCCGCTCATTGAACTCACCATCCTTGAGTGTCATCGGATAGTAATTGATGTAAGGCTCCAATCCGGCCTGATGAGCTAAAATCTCCCTGAAAGTAAGATCAGACTTATTGGACGGATGAAATAAGCTTTTGCGCCAGTCTTTCCAGTACCTGCTCATCGGTTCATCAACATCAAGCATTTTGTTCTGATATGCCTGCATTATCAACGGCAACGGTCCGGATATTTTAGTAACCGATGCCAAATCAAAAATATCATCTTTCTTTACCTGCTGATTCTTTTGAAAAGTATGCCAACCATATGCTTTGTGAAAAATAACTTTTGAGTCTTTAGCCACAAGCACACACCCGCCGGGAAAAGCTCCGGCTTCTATGGCAGTATTCATAATGGAATCAACCTTTGTGGTTATGTTCTCGCTCACAAGCCCCGTTTCCTCAGGATAAGTATACGACAACCGTCCAAGAGGTTCCACATCGATACCGTCACCCTCACTGAAAAGTCCTTTTACCGAAACGGGAAGACGCCCTGTTGCACCTATAGCACCAAACACAAGCTGTGATGCCACGTCCCGAACAGTACTATTATTTTGATATGTTACTATCAATCCATCGGCTTTTGCAGCTTCGGGTATCTTTGCCAGCTTGTACGGATTCTCGTGCCACACAACGATGGTATGTTGCTTTTTTGCAAGGAATGCAAACAGATGCAGACGCATCTCTTCCTTTAAAACACTACCCGCACCCTGCACGACTGCGACGTATTTTGTCGAAGCATCTCTGCCATCTGTCAGCTTTTCATAAGTTGTCGCACTATTCACCTGTACATATTCGATATCATCAAATCTCTCGTAAAAACCTTTTACATCTCCGGTATTGCCGAAATCAACAACTACGGTTTTTATTTTCACCAGGTCTTTTATTGGAAGGATGTCATTTTCGTTTTTCAAAACAGTAAGCGCCTCTTCGTACAGCTTCTGACGAAGCCAGTGAGGATAAGCACGGTTCAGATATTCATCCAGACCTTTCATCTCAACAGGTTTGTACTCATTGAGACCAACCCAGTATTTTGCCATCAGGTTTTTATGGCAACTTTCGTTCACCTGCTCTTCTGTCAGCTCTCCGTTTTTAATGGCTTTTCTGATCTCTTTTATGGCAGCGGGAAGATTCTCGGTGTACTCCATAATGTCGTTACCGGCAATGAGGGCTTTTGCATCT
>JAADEM010000075.1 GCA_013153405.1 Chlorobiota bacterium | reverse complement strand
TTCACAGAACAGAAGAAGGTGCTGATTTTTGGACTAACATTGATAATAAATTCAAACAATTAAACAAAAAGAAAAGTTATGGAGAAATTGCTTACTAAACATTTTCAGTATACAGGGACCGATGACTATGATACTTCACTGGATGAACAGATAAATGCATTTATAAAAAAAGAAGGCATTTCTGTTGATGATCTTGTTGACATTAAATATTCCGGACATTCAAGTGAAGGAGTAAATACATATTCAGCTCTTCTTGTTTACAGGAAATAAAGAAAAAACTGTCTGTAAGATTACTATCATGATTGACAGCGAAGAAGCCTGTCTGACATAGTCAGACAGGCTTCTTCGCTACTTGATAAGTCTATTTTTCAGTGTTTATTTTCTTGTTTTTTGTCCGGAAACAGTAATGATAACAAAACAGCAAGTCCGAATGCCACAAGATAGCTTACTAATCGTTCCGACAATCCGATCCTGGCTGCAAACCAAGTTTTCCAAATGATTGTTGAAAAAGTACCGCCGGCAAGCGAACCGAACAATCCTGCAAGTGAAAATCTTTTCCAGAACAAAAGAAGAATAACAGCGGGGCCAAATGCTGCTCCTATACCGGACCATGCATACGACACCAGACTGTAAACCGTTTCTTCCAGAGATATGCCAATTAAAAATGCTACAGTACCTACAACAAGAATAAGTATCTTATTAAGTAATAGCTTTTGGCTTTGTGATAACTTTATTTTTCCGTGACTCTCAATAAAATCCTCACTTATTGCCGTTGATGCCACCATCAATTGCGAAGAAGCAGTACTCATCATTGCCGACACTGCCCCTGAAAGCAAAATTCCGGCAAGCAGAGGATGCAAAAGAACCATCACCATTGTTGGCATAATCTTTTCCGAATCGGCAGCCAATTTAGCGGATACATCCCCAAGCAATCCAGCCTTCATCAACTGATATCCAACCAGACCTATCATAAATGCACCTCCATAAGCCAAAACCGTCCATACAACAGCTACTCTTCTTCCTGTAATTACATCCTTTTTGTTTTTAAGGGCCATCAGCCTGGTAAGTAGTTGCGGTTGCCCCGTATATCCGAACATCCAGCTCAATCCGTTAATAATAAGTACTGCCGAGAACAGTCCCGTACCTCCGGGCCCGGTCATCACCCCATGCGATTCTGTTAGTCCGGAAAGATCCACTCCGTGAGCCGATGCAACAAACAATGCAACAACAGGAAGAACCACAGAGGTTATAACCATTAAAATTGCCTGAAAGGCATCAGTTGCCACAACAGTAATAAAACCTCCCAGCATAGTATATACAGTCACCAGACCGGCACCAAGCACCATGCCCCAAAAAGGATCAATTCCGAATGTATTATTAAATATTTTACCGGCGCCTGAAAACTGAGATGCAATGTAAAGCATAAAAAAGAAAATAATAATAAGCGAAGTTACAGAGCTTATCTTTTTATCATTACCCGGAAAACGTTTAATAAAAAGCCCGGGTACCGTAAGAGCTCCGGTTTGCTCGGTATACCTTTGCAACGGTGCCGAAAGAAAAAACCATATCAGCAAAACTCCGGTTACACATCCTATTGCTACCCATACCGATGCCATACCTTCGGCATATGCGTGGCCTGTGAGTCCCAGAAGTAACCATGCCGATTCTCCGGTTGCCCTTTCAGAAAGAGCAAGAGAATATCCCGAAAGCTTTTTCCCGCCAAGCACAAAATCTTCGTTTGTTTTGGAAAGACGCGCCGAATAAGTTACTATAATTATAAGTAAAACCAGATATGAAATAAATACTACAGTCATAGCTATATGATTAAAAGTGTTACAGTACTCAACGGTTATTTTCAGACCTAACTTTAATACCAGGTTAAACGCCTACTTCTGCCCATGCTCCGTACAATTGCTCCCTACCCCAGGGCACAAGAGGAAGAAAGCCTTTGAGAATCTTTCCATCTTTCATAACTACCGGGTGGTTACTGATATTATCTGTTACAAAACTACGCCACAATCCCGGTTTAAACTGTTTTATTGTCCACTCTCCTTTCGATTCGGGATGCAATATATCTTTTAATTTTAAATTTACATAACCCATATTGAACCTGAAATTTATTTCAATGCAAGGATGTACTCTAACCTTACCGTTATCATCACTGAAAATAATTCCGTCAATACCGGCCGGCCCACAATAATTTTCACCAAAACGGCTGTCGAACAATACCTGTTTAAGCAACCCGGCTGCATCAGTCTCCCACCCTTCGGGCAGACCGAAACTCTCTTGCTTTTTTTTCAATTCCTCCGGCATCCCTATAAACTCTTTCTTAAACTCGCCAACACTACCAGCTTCAAAATAATTAAGACCCAAAAATTTAACGCAGCCATTGGGCTGAAAATAAAACTGAAAAGAAATATCCTGAAGTTTATTCAGCCATGGTTCTATAATTATTTTTCCCTGTTGTTTCATTCTGCTTTTAAGCCAAATACGGCTTCGCTTAACAAAACCTGCATCAGTAACCGGATAAAGGCCTCTTCCCGAAGAGCTCCATGGAGTTTTAAAAACATAAGGCGGGCTATTTTTGCTTTCCCACATCTCAATATCCGACACCGAATCAAATATACGTGGAACGTATGGTACCGACATAAAACTATCGTCAGAAATTCGCCTTTTTACCTCATTTGCAAACCGTACCGAAGTTTCTCTGCTGTAAAAATCTTTGTAATGCTCCTTCCATACCGCAACCGGCAACTTCCCGAAAGATGGGGAGAAATATTCTTTAAGTGATGATAATTCTCTGATAACAGACTTATTCCATCCCCAGGGCACAGGATTGAAAACAACGTTACCAGAACTTGCCGTAAAATTCTGAAAAGATACATACTCCGGCAACACCACATTATTTCTTTTCCAGAAATTTCTGAAACTTCCGTCTTTATCTTTTTCACTTATCAAAAAATCCGAATCTCTGCCTGCAAAACCCATAAGTGGAGCAACATCCTCTTCAAACTTTCTCAGAAAAGAAGGAGGTGTATAACTGACCGTATCATTGGCTACAGCCATTTCACTTGTGGGATTAAACAAAAAAAAGCTTCTCATCGGAACTGATATTACTTTAAATTCAAAGATATATTATTTTAAATGTAAGCAAACAGAGATATTTCAACTTTCCTGTCCGACGTATGATTAATTTTTAATTAAAAAAACATACCTTATTTACAAGCCGGAACAGATAAACACATTTCTTAAATAAATAAAGATGTGTAAACAGATCCGGTTTGTATAATTCTGGTATTTTTCACTTTTCTGAAGGCGTTAATTTAGTATCAAAAAATAATTTTTCCGGTATTCCTTAAAAAAGAAATGTAAAAACATTACTTTTGCCTCTACTAAATTTAAAAGCAACAGAAAGTGGATATTTTCGAAAGAATAACTAAAAATCCGGGGCCACTCGGGCAATACAATAAAAAAGCCCACGGTTATTTCATGTTCCCTAAGCTGGAAGGAGAAATATCCCCGAGAATGAAATTCAGAGGTAAAGAAGTTTTAACATGGAGTCTGAACAACTACCTGGGGCTGGCAAATCACCCTGAAGTAAGGAAAGCAGATGCCGAAGCGGCAGCCGAATGGGGACTTGCATACCCTATGGGAGCTCGTATGATGTCAGGTCACACAAGCAAGCACGAAGAACTTGAAGCTGCTCTCGCCGACTTTGTAGGTAAAGAAGATGCTTATCTTGTTAATTACGGCTATCAGGGTATGGTATCAATTATCGATGCTCTTGCTTCACGTAACGATGCTATCGTTTACGACTCTGAGTCGCATGCCTGCATTATGGACGGTGTTTTTCTTCATAAAGCCAAAGGCGGTAAAAGCTGGGTATTTCAGCACAACGATATGGAAAAAGCCGACAAGATGCTCCAGTTTGCCAAAAAACATACAGAAAAAACCGGTGGCGGAATACTCGTTGTAACTGAAGGTGTATTCGGAATGGCCGGAGATCTTGGTGCTCTTGACAAAATAGTTGAACTGAAGAAAAAATATGATTTCAGAATCCTGGTTGATGATGCCCACGGTTTCGGAACAATGGGTAAAACCGGAGCCGGAGTTCCCGAACACTTTGGGGTTATTGATGAAATAGACCTGCATTTCGGAACTTTTGCCAAATCAATGGCAGGAATCGGAGGATTTGTTGCAGGAAAAGAAGATATTATAAACTATCTCCGTTACAACCTTCGTTCACAAATTTTCGCCAAATCATTGCCAATGCCGATGGTAATTGGAGCATTGAAGCGTCTTGAACTTCTGAAATCAAATCCTGAACTCAAAGATAATTTATGGAAAGTAGTGAAAGCTCTTCAAAGCGGATTGCGGGAAAAAGGATTCAACATTGGCAATACTCAGTCTCCTGTTACTCCTGTTTATTTTGAAAAAGCAGTCAGCGAAGACTCTAACGAAGCCAACGATGTAAACATTGCTACACAGATAACAATGGACCTTCGTGAAAATTACCAGCTATTCTGCTCTATTGTTGTTTATCCTGTAATACCGAAAGGACAAATTATGCTAAGGCTAATTCCTACGGCAGTGCACTCACTTGAAGACGTTGAGTACACCATTGAATCATTCGGAAAAATTCAGGAAAAACTTAAAACTGGAAAATACAATAAAGAACAGTTTCCTTCTATTTTTTAAGGAAACTAACAAATGTAAAAAAGAGCAACCATACGGTTGCTCTTTTTTTTGGACATCCTCGTTGTTACAAACAATTTTATTATTGTTCTGAAAGGAATCTTTCACAATCGATAGCAGCTTTACATCCGGAACCTGCTGCAGTAACAGCCTGACGGTATACCGGGTCCATCACATCACCACATGCAAAAACTCCCGGCACATTGGTTTTGGAAGTACCGGCCACCGTTTCAATATACCCTATATTATCAGTATCGATATAATCCTTGAATATATCAGAATTTGGTTTATGTCCAATTGCCAGGAAGAATCCATCTATCGGAATTCTTACTTCCTCCTCATCAGGTTCTCCCATATTTTTAACAAGAATAGCACCTTCTACAACTCCGTCGCCATACAGACCTTTAGTCTGATGTTTCCAGAGTATTTCTATATTATCAGTATTCATTACGCGCTCCTGCATTACTTTTGAAGCTCTCAGCTTATCACGGCGCACAATCATATAAACTTTCTTTGCAAGACCAGCAAGATAAAGAGCCTCTTCACATGCTGTATCACCACCTCCAACAACGGCAACAGTTTTACCGCGATAGAAAAAACCGTCGCATGTAGCACAAGCTGAGACACCCGATCCGGCATATTTCTTCTCATCTTCCAGTCCTAAATATTTTGCAGTTGCACCGGTAGCTATAATCAAAGCTTCAGCCTCTATTACCTTGCTTCCGTCTATAGTCACCCTGAACGGACGTTGTGATAAATCGGCAGCTGTTGCCACGCCAAAACGAATGTCTGTTCCGAATTTTTCTGCCTGTTTTTTAAGGTCCTCCATCATATCGGGTCCTGTAACACCATCCGGATATCCAGGAAAGTTTTCCACCTCAGTAGTCGTTGTAAGCTGTCCTCCTGGCTGAAGTCCTTCGTAAAGTACAGGACTCAGGTTTGCTCTGGCTGTATATATTGCAGCCGTATATCCGGCAGGTCCGGAACCAACAATCAGAACTTTAACCTTTTCGGTTTCTTTAACTTCTTTTTTTTCGGGAGCATTGCCTCCCAGGTCTTCGATCTTTCCAAAATTTAACGCCATAATATATTTCTTTTATTTGTTTTCTGAATTTAACCGTTCTTTTGATTAACAAAATTTATGCCTTAATGTTTTACTGACAATCTTTCCGATAATTATCCGAAAATGACAGGGAACTTTATTCATATTTAACACATCAGGGAGAAACCTCCTGTTCAAAAACAAGAGAGTCTAATGCAAACGACATTCCTGTAACAAGACCTATTCCGTTTTCCACATTAGAATATACATTTACAGGTTCGAAAATAGGAACACCATTGTAATAATCAGATATAAGCTTTGTACGGAAATAACGGTAAAACTCCTCGGTATGATGATAAAGATAAAATGTCAGTTTTATTTTTCTGTCGAACCAGTAAAGTTTATAATATGAATCGGGAACAAGACATTGCAGACTATATCTTCCATTAATCAACTCATCGTTAAAAAGCCCTTTAAAATCGATCCCTTCCATAAGTGTACCCTGTTGGCTACGTGAATAAAACACAGGATCATCTTTTATATAATCAACGACTTGCCGGTAATAGTTTTCATTTCCGTCAATCACCTCCCAGCGCTCCTGTATTATTTCAAGCTGGTAATAGTCGTCAGTATACACATTATCGGTAAAAGTCAGGTTACATTTCAGAACATTATATGCTATTCCGTCGGCTCCCTGATAAGCACTGCTGAGAGTATCCAGCCTTTCGACAGGTATAATTAGGGGAATTGTTGTTTGGGCAATTGCTGTATCCCGGTTTTCGTCTATAGCTTTCAGAAGAATACTGTCTCCGGGTTCAAACTCGAAATTGCGCCAGTGCCAGGCCATTGTATCATCAGGAAACTGATACTTCCCCTGATAAAGGCCATTTTTATAAAGCTTAAAGAATGAATTTTTTACAAGAGCATAATTTTCTTCGGAAAGAACCCCCACACTTTTACTGAAATGCAAAGTGAATAAACTGTCAGGATAAATAAAAGAGTATAATACGGATTTATTCCCCTCATCCTTAAGCTCAATTTCAATATCCTTTTCACATCCGGTAAAAAACATTACCGGAAAGACAATTAAAACACACATTATAAAACATTTCAACTGTGCATGTACCATTTTCTAAAACTTTATAGTATATCTGACATATGGTATAGGAAATGGAAACAAACTAAACTGCTTGAGCGACCAGTAAAACTCACCCGTTTCCTCATTCAGGTTATCATCAAAATACAGGAAAAAAGGATTTTGTCTGCCATAAACATTTATAATTCCCGCACTCCATATTCTCATACCCCAGTTTTTCTTCTTTTTAAAGTTAAACCCGATATCCATCCTGTGAAAGTTAGGCATGCGATAACCATTACGCGTACTTATTAGCATATTGTACCCAACAGCCTCATCATATTGTCCCGTTGGTATATCAGGAGCATAATATTTATCCGACGGCAAGGTTATAGGTGTGCCCGATCCAAACAGCCACGTTATACCACCATCAACTTTTTTATTAAACTTATAAGATAAAAACATTGACACGTCATGTCTTCGATCTGTATTTGACGGGAACGGGTTTCCATTATTCAACTCATCAAATCTGTTTGTTGTTTTTGATAAAGTATATCCGAACCAGCCCGATAACACACCTGTTTTTTTATGCAGAAAGAACTCCAGTCCGTTCGACTCTCCGTCACCGGAAACCAATAGCTCTTCCCAATTAAGAGAATAATCAAAAAAACTTGATTCAGCTTTCAGGTCGAGGATATCCGATAACTTTTTATGATACCCCTCAACCGAAATCATTATATCTTTGGCAGGACTCCACTCCACCCCAAAAGAAGATTGTCTGGACCTCATTGGCTTTATATTATCCGATACAGGCAGCCACATATCGGTAGGTAATGCAACATTGGCCGTTTTCAGCAGATGAATATACTGACTCATAGTTGAAAATGAACCTTTAAGCGACAATTCATTAGTAATCAGAAACCGGCCCAGCATCCTGGGTTCAATTGATGTATATTTCTTGGTTTCTGCCATAAAAGCAGAGAAATGAGCTCCGATATTGACTTTTAAACGACTGAAAACCTTAAAATCATCTTCAATATACATATGCACTTCCGGCCTCACAAGATAATTACCTCCATATGTCGTATCAACCGGCGATATTTTATTTATATCACTCATAACAACATCTATTCCGGGATAAAATGAATGACTTGTAACTGAACCTCCAAAACGAATATAATGTTTTGCAAACGGAATATAATCAAAATCTATTTTCAACCCGAAGTCACGTATTCCGCTAAAATACCTCTGATAAATATAGTTCCATTTGTCTCCCAACATATAATTCTGAGTCTGACTAATATGAAACCTGTAATCACTGAATACTGCAGTAATGTTCGAGAACAGTTTTTTACCAAACACATGATTCCACCTTGCCGACAAAATTAAATTACCCCATCCCGACTCACGTTGATCATTGATAGTTTCGTATTCACTTTTTGACGATGACTTTCCGTAAACTTCTATTTCATTGAAATTGTACCGGGCATCATATTCATCTTCACCCCAGTAAGAACTGAGATAAAATTTGTCTTTATCCGACATCAGAAATGTTAGTTTTCCATTTAGATCAAAAAAGTAGTACCTGTTTCTTTCATCACTGTTTATCCTGAATGGAGCCGAAATAAGATCATAATAAGTTCGCCTGAAAGACAAAGAACACATTAGTTTATCCTCGATTAACGGTCCGTTAATGGAAACCCTTGAAGACAAAATTCCTATGCTTGCCGAACCGTTAATATTTTTACTATCTCCGTCAAAAGTTCTTATATCAACAACAGAAGAAAGGCGGCCCCCAAAGCGTGCAGGGAAACCGCCTTTTATAATTGAAACTTTATTAATCGCATCGGCATTAAAAATAGAAAACACCCCGAGCAAATGACCGACATTATATACCGGCACATCGTCAAGCAATACAAGGTTCTGATCAGGTCCGCCCCCTCTTACGTTTAATCCACTGAACCCCTCACCCCCACTCTGAACTCCCGGCAACATCTGTATACTTTTAAGCAGATCGACCTCACCCAAAAACACAGGCAGATTACGGATCTGCTCAATTGGCACCGATATTGTTCCTGATGAAGTACTTTCAATCTCAGCCGGTATTCTAACACCCATAACCGAAACCTCTTCCAGTTCCGGCTGGGGTATTAAGCTTATATTAATAACAGTATCTTTATTAAGCTTAAATCCCGAAACATATTTCTGATAACCAATGTATGAACATTTAAACGAAATGTATCCTTCAGGAAGGGTAAGGCTGTAAAACCCAAAGTTGTTACTCGTTGTTCCCAAAAGTGAATTTTCATCATATATATTTGCCCCTATCATAACCTCTTTATTCAAAGTATCGGTTACATATCCGCTTATGGTATATTTTTTGGGATGATAATTAGCAGCTTTTATTATTACCTTATTCTCTCTTACAATATATACTGCCGGACAATCTTTGAACAAATAATCAAGTATTTTCCGGATGGTTGCTTCCCTGAACGGACTTTTTATTTCTTCATTAAAACAAAGCTTATTACTGTAGCTAACCACCACTCCGGTCTGTTGCTCTATATATTCCAGAATATTACGTGTTCCGGATGGTGATTCTTTAAATATAACATGAACATTAAGAACTTCCTGTGAAAGTACAGAATGAGAAGTCAGGAGTCCCGACAGAAAAAGAATTAACTTATATATCTGATAGGTTCTAGTGTTCATTTATTTCGATCATCTCCAAATTTAATCAGAGATGATCAAAATTCCGTTAGTAAGAACGATTTTTTTATTAAAGTGGATCTTTAATTCTTCAACAACCTCGTCGATAGGCTGATTATTAAATGTGGTAGTAATCCTTATTTTACTTAATTCCTGGTCATTAGCCGAAATTTTGTACCCATGAACCTGATCGTACGAATCTGTTACAACTTTAAGAATCTCTTCCAGTCCGGCATCTTTAAAATTCAAAAATCCGGTTTTCCAGGCAATAAAATTGTCATCTTTTATATCAGTTCGTATGATTCTGTTTCCGTCGAACACTGCTTCCTCACCTTTATGAACCAGTATTTCTTCATTATCACCTGAAAACCTGACAACACCTTTAGTAACGTAAACACGAACAGTTTCACCTTCGTTTTCAAGATTAAAGGCTGTTCCCACTACCTCAACTTTAGCTTTTGCAATAGTAATAATAAAAGGGTGCTCTCTGTCTTTAGCTATTTCGAAATATCCTTCTCCACTAAATTTAACTTTTCTCGCTTTTCCCTTTAGTTTTCTTACAACAATAAGCTTACTGCCTTTTTTCATTGTTACATCAGTTCCGTCCGGAAGCTCTATCTTTTCTATATTTCGCTCTGCACGATATGCAGTAAGACGACCGAAGCCCGGAATATAAAAGTAAGCTACTAATGACAATGTAATGATAAAGGGAATTAAAACTGCTGCAACTTTTGAGAAACCGGATATTAACCTGACTTTTTTTGCTTTTTTACTGAAGCCCATTCTTGTTCTCACAATGCTCCAGTCCTCCTGAGGATTAATTTTATTAAACAAGCTATCCTCACCTGTCAACCCCCAAATCTCAGTCAAAGACTCGGCATACTTACGGTTCTCTTCACTTTCATTCAAAAACTTGTCAAGTTTTTTTTCTTCCTCTCTCGTAAGTGAAGATGTCAGCTTTTTAACAATAAGGACATCTATTCCGGTTATTTCTTCCATAGCAGGTTATACTTTTAAACAGGTCACTGGATTCTGTAATTACTTAATGAAAATTCATCACATTAAAAAGATTAGGCTCCAGTTGCTCCTCAATCTTCAAATCCTTCTCCACATCTTCAGACACCACAGGTTCAGTTTTTACTTTAAGCTCTATATCTGTTGTATTATTCACATCTTCAACAGGCCCCGCAAACAACTGCGCCAATAACTGCAATATAAATTCCATAATAAAATAATTAAGTTGCTTATAATAGACAAATGTGCATAACTTAACACGTATTATATGTTTTAAATAAAATCATTTCATCAGCCAAAAAATCAGAATCAATGCCGTATCAACGTAACCTTTAAGCTGTTGTCTCAAGATTTTCAACGCTTTACTTATCTGTGTTTCTACTGTTCTTTTCGAAAGCTGAAGCTTTTCGGCTATCTCACTATTATTAATTCCTTCATAACGGCTCATTTTAAATATTCGTTTACACTGAGCCGGCAAAGATTGCACTATGTTAAAGATTCTGGCTTCAAGTTCAGTTTGCTGAACCTTGTCGTCAAAATAAGCTTCCTGATTTTTTTTATCGTTGTAAATGCCTGAATGATGCTCCCTTCGTATCTGTGTTCTTTTTATTTCATTAAGGCAACGATTGCGAACTGTCTGATACAAATGCGATTTAAGCGACGTATGAATATTTAGTACTTCACGTTTCTCATAAAACATTACAAAAACATCCTGAACCATCTCTTTCGACAAGTCCTCGTCGCCAAGTAATTTTTGAGCAAAAACAACTAGACGGGCATAATATGTCAAAAACAACTCCTCATAGGCCTTTTCATCTCCTTCGATTAGCCCTTGAATCAATTTTTTATCATTGCCCGAGTATGCCATTCCTTAATTGTAAATTCTCAGACTACAAAAATAATTAAAGAGTTTAATTGTCCTAACAAAAGCGGGATTTATTACTGCATGATTCTTATAATAAAAATCGGCAAAAAAACTTGTTGCAGGTATAATGAAATTGATTATCTTTGCAGCGTCAAAAAAGTTCGGGATGTAGCTCAGTCCGGTTAGAGTACGCGTCTGGGGGGCGTGGGGTCGGAGGTTCAAATCCTCTCATCCCGACTAAAAAAGCCTGTCTTATATTTAAGACAGGCTTTTTCCTTTAATTCAACAAAAATTTATTCTTGAATTTTATCTCTATTTGACTTCTCTCCCACTCATTTTTCGTATTTTTACGGTCAAACAAAAATATTTACCTGTGGCAACCGGAATCAACACATTAAACAAAACTTCCAAAACAATGGATGAATTAACACGTCAGGTATCCTCTGAAGGCAGTGAAAAAACTTTATTGTTAAAAAAAGCAGGTAAAATACAGGAAAAGGTTGTTGGTAAAAAAGTCTTTTACAGAGGACTTATTGAGTTCTCTAATGTCTGTACTAAAGATTGTTATTACTGCGGAATACGAAAAAGCAACAGAAACATTGCACGATACGACATTGATGATGATGCTATACTGAAAGCAGCAAAATTTGCTCACGAAAACAAATACGGTTCACTGGTACTTCAATCTGGAGAAAGAAATGATGATAAATTTACGGAAAGAATAAGCAGGTTACTACATGGTATAAAAAAATTGTCGAATGGTGAGCTTGGCATTACCATATCGCTGGGAGAACAAACACGTGAAACCTACAAAGAGTGGTTCAACGCGGGAGCACACAGATATCTCCTCCGGATAGAATCATCGGATGAAGAACTTTACTACAAAATACACCCACATGATAAAAAACACAATTTCCAAACCCGGTTAAATTGTCTTTACACTCTTAAAGAACTGGGATATCAGACAGGTACCGGCGTCATGATTGGCCTGCCTTTTCAAACATATGAGCACCTTGCCAAAGATCTGCTGTTCATGAAAGAGCTGGATATTGACATGTGCGGCATGGGTCCTTTCATCGAACATCACGACACTCCGCTTTACCAATATCATGACCGGTTATGGCCACTAAAACGCCGCTTTGAAGTTGCATTAAACATGATTGCCTCATTACGGCTGCTGATGCCTGACATCAACATTGCGGCAGCCACTGCACTTCAGGCCATCGACCCTGTGGGACGCGAAAGAGCCCTGCAATGCGGTGCCAACGTTATAATGCCAAATATCACTCCTACAATTAACCGTAAAAACTATCTGCTTTACGAAAACAAACCCTGTACCGACGAAGGTGCCGATGAATGCACACACTGTCTGCATGCACGTATTCAGATGGCAGGCCGGGAAGTAGGTTACGGCGAATGGGGCGACTCAAAACACTATTTCAGCAGAAGGTCACAGAAATTACAATGACAACTTCTTTCTGGAGAATGAGATTATTACAATCCTGATTATAAATTACGGCATTATCGTTACATTAATTAATGTAAAACCAAAATACCTTTTAATAATAAATATCCCTCTCTCCGTTCTTGATTCTTTCAAGACGTTTCTCTACACTGTTTCTAAGCTCTTTATCGGCAAATTCGTCAAGATTCTTCTGAATTAATTTATATCCTTTTTCCCTGGTTGCTGCCGGTGCATAATCTTCCAGATATTCGGCAAGGGTAAGCATTGCATTGGGCTGGCAATAACGCTTGATAAATCCGGGAACTGAGAATTCCATAAAATGTTCTCCCGTACGGCCAAGACGATAACAGGCAGTGCAGAAAGAAGGAATATAATCGCCTTCCACCAACTCTTCAATGACTTCATTCAAAGTCCGGTTATCCTTTATTTCAAACTGTTCATGGTTAAGATCCTGTTCATCATTTTCTTCTGTATAACCTTTAAGCTCGATATTAGTTCCTCCATCGATCTGAGATACGCCGAATTGCAATACTTCATCACGGATGTGTGCAGGTTCACGTGCCGTAAGAATCATTCCGGTATAAGGTACAGCAAGCCTTAAAATTGCAACTAACCTGGTAAAATCGTCATCGCTGACCACATACTTCTCTTCTATATCGAAACCTGATGCCGGCTGAATACGTGGAAAAGATATTGTATGCGGTCCGACATTGTATACAGCTTCGAAATGATTTACATGACGAATAAGTCCCATAACCTCGAACCGCCAGTCGAACAATCCGAACAATGCACCTATTCCAACATCATCAATACCGGCCTCCTGTGCACGGTCAAGACCGGTAATTCGCCAATCATAATTACGTTTACTACCAGCTTTATGAACCTTAAGATATGTAGGCCTGTGATATGTCTCCTGAAAAATCTGATATGTTCCTATTCCAGCTTCCTTTACGGTCTTGAATCCTTCTATGCTTAAAGGTGCGGCATTAATATTCACACGGCGTATCTCTCCGTTTTTATGCTTAACACTATAAACAATCTTAACCGATTCGGCAATAAATTCTGCATTGTATTTAGGATGTTCTCCATAAACCAAAATAAGACGTTTATGTCCATTATCCTCAAGAGCGGTAACCTGTTCAATTATCTCATCTTTACTAAGAGTGCATCTTTCCTGTTGCTTATTGGTTACTCTGAATCCACAGTATGAACAATCGTTGGTACAGTAATTACCAATATAAAGCGGAGCAAACAACACAATACGTTTACCGTAGACTTTCTCTTTCAACTGTCGTGCTGCACTTTTAATATCCTCTATTAACTCAGGATCTTCAGCATTCAGAAGTATTGCTGTTTCCT
>JAADEM010000147.1 GCA_013153405.1 Chlorobiota bacterium | reverse complement strand
ATCATTCAACATTAAGCCGATTGCCCGAATTTGTATTTGGAATGTTATTGGCAAAAAATCAAAAATTAGAGAAGTTGTTTTTTGTGACAAAACCAAGTACACTATTTATGGGAATCTTTATTACATTTTTGGGGTATACATTATTCTTTATTCCTGTGTTAGTACCTGTTTCTTTTTTGATGTTTTCTATTGGTGTGTATCTAACGGGCATTCAGCTCTCTCAATCTTTTATTAAAAATGATCATATAGCAAGGTGGCTTATGAAATTAAAAGAAGGAACATATTCTTTATATTTATTACATATAGTAACAATAACATTTTTTGTGAAAGTTAGTCGAGAACTTATTTTAAAATATTTTTTTATTGATGCTGATATTTTGAACGCCTTGCTGATTTTGTTTTATTCTGTTTTTGCATTATTAATATTACGAATATTTGAAAACAAATATTATAGTTTAATTTCTGTTAAATAGTTAGCCATATTGTTTTGTTACAAATAAAAAGCCGTGATAAAAGTATCTTATTAGTCGTATCTGAGTTTCCTCCCGGACCAGGAGGGATTGGTAATCATGCGTACTCTCTCTCTAAGGCATTATCCCGTAAGGGTTATAATGTTTACGTTATTACCAATGCCGATTTTGCTGAAAAAGATAAGGTTGAAAAATTTGATTCCGGACTGAATGAAAACATAAAAATATTCAGAGTTCACAGAAATGGTATAAAAACATATATTGACAGAATAAAAAAGGTTAAAAAGATTGTAAAAACAGAATCGGTTGAGACGGTTATTTTATCGGGAAAATTTTCATTGTGGACAGGCGGTTTATTGAAAATATTAGGCTACAGCTTCAAATCAATTGCAATATTGCATGGTTCAGAGGTGAGAATGAGAAATGTTTTCTTCAGAAAGTTTACTGATTATTGCATTTCAAAAGCCGATTTTCTGGTACCTGTGTCAACTTTTACATATAGTTTGCTTAATGATAATCTGAAAAGTAAAGATTACCGGATTATTGGGAACGGACTGGATATTTATGAGATGGAAGAACTGGACAAGGCTGACAGGAGAGTATTCGGTTTGAAAGGTATTCCGGCATTACTTACTGTAGGTAATGTAACTCCCCGTAAGGGACAGCAAAGGGTTATCAGGGCTTTGCCGGAAATTGTAAAACATTTTCCCCGGGTTCATTATAATATTGTTGGTCTGCCTTCTTATGAGAAAGAATTCAGAGAACTTGCCAAAGAACTGGGTGTTGAAGAATATATTTCATTTTATGGCAGATTACCTGAAAGGAGTGACCTGGCGGCTGCATATAAAAAAGCAGATTGTTTTATGATTCTTAGTGAAAATCAGCCTGACGGCGATGTGGAAGGGTTTGGGATTGTGATTCTTGAAGCTAACTATTTCGGATTGCCGGCAATTGGTGCTAAAGGTTGTGGAATAGAAGATGCTATTGAAAATGGATATAACGGATTTCTTGTTGATGGTGATAATTCCGATGATATTATTGAAAAACTGAAAATTGTTCTTGAAAAACGAAAGGCTTTAAGTGAAAATTCAGTCAGGTGGGCGCGGAAGCATTCTTGGAATATGATAGTTGAGAAATATATTGAAATATTATAATAATGGATATTATATTGAATGTTATTTAATTCATTAGAATTTGCAATATTTTTACCTGTTGTATTTATTTTATACTGGTTTGTAGCTAATAAAAATTTAAAAGTACAGAACTTTTTAATTGTTGTTGCAAGTTATATTTTCTATGGTTGGTGGGACTGGAGGTTTTTGTCATTGATATTTTTCAGTACACTTGTAGATTATACAATAGGATTACAAATTTATAAACAGAATAATAAGAAAAGGCAGAAACTTTTTTTATTGGTTAGTGTTTTCGTTAATCTGGGGCTTTTAGGTTTTTTTAAGTATTATAACTTTTTTCTTGAGAATTTTGTGGATGCTTTTAGATTTTTAGGACATCCTATAAATCCACAGGGATTGAATATAGTTCTTCCGGTTGGTATAAGTTTTTATACATTTCAAACGATGAGCTATACAATTGATGTTTACAGGAAAAAAATTGAACCTACCCGTGATTTTATTGCATTTGCTGCATTTGTCAGCTTCTTTCCTCAGCTTGTTGCCGGCCCTATCGAGCGGGCTTCAAATCTATTGCCTCAGTTTCATAAAAAAAGAAATTTTGACTATGAGTCTGCCAAAGAGGGGGTACATCAGATGGTATGGGGGCTGTTGAAAAAAATAGTTATTGCGGATAATATTGCAAAATATGTTGATGTTATATTCTCTGACTATGAGTCTCAGTCAAGTATTGTTTTGCTTTTAGGGATCTTTTATTTCTCTACTCAGATATATGCTGATTTTTCAGGATATTCGGATATTGCTATAGGGGTATCCAAATTATTCGGATTCAATCTTATGACAAATTTTACAATGCCAAATTTTTCAAGAGATGTGGCAGAGTACTGGAGACGATGGCATATATCCTTGTCAACATGGTTCAGGGATTATTTATATATTCCGTTAGGTGGTAGCAGGACAGGCCGTTGGGGAGTGTTCAGAAATGTCATGATTATTTTTGTGGTAAGTGGTTTCTGGCATGGTGCTAACTGGACATTTATTTTTTGGGGTGCATTTAACGGATTACTTTTCCTTCCTTTGATATTGGCAAAAAAAAATAGAAAATATCTTGACGTAGTTGCAGCCGGTAGATTTATGCCGTCATTTAAAGAAATATATATGGTTATTCAGACTTTTATACTGATTTCTTTAACAAGGGTTTTCTTTAGATCTCCTGATTTATATACATCTTTCAATTATTTTAAAGGTATCTTTGATTTTCATGGTGGAGGTTTTAGACTGAATCAAATTGAAAGATATGTTTTTGAAATTATACCTTTGATTGTGTTTTTTTATTTGTGGGAATGGTTCAGACGTGAAAAATATACAGTGATTAATACTAAGTTTGAGTTATTACTCGCCATAATAATTATTATTATGGTA
>JAADEM010000124.1 GCA_013153405.1 Chlorobiota bacterium | reverse complement strand
GATTAATACACGATCCCAATGTTATAATAGAAATAATGATTATTAAATCTGTTTTTCTTGTCATATTATTTTAATGTTTGATGATACCGTTTGTGTACCTGCATAACAACTACCGAATCCTTATTTTTTATCGGCAGGATAAGAAATGTTTTTGCTGTATCATATATTCCGCTGCACCTCCAGCAATTTTTTACAGGTGCCCATAAAGAATCCAGGTGTTCTTCGCTTTGCAGCCACTTATTGTCAAAATACCTGATACTGTCGAGAAATGATATATGTTTCACGTAAAATGTGTCTTTATATTCATTGTATTTTAAATAATGAATTAACTCATAAATTTTATAGTTTTCAGCAATCAAAAAAGTATCAGAGGGGCCTGAATAATATTCCTGAATAGTTTTAGATATTGAAAACCATATATAATTTAATGTGTCATTTTTATTTGAATACTTTTCAAATAATCTTTGGGAATCAAATATGTAATCTATGTTATTCCGCTGCTGCATTTGGGGAGATTTACATTGATACCCCATGGCTAACAGTGTAATAGTAAATGCTAAGATATATTTCATTTAGTTACACTTTTTAGAAGAATAATATAATTTATAATACTCATCTTCTCCTGTTTCATATATAGGGAGGAGTTTCAACTCTGTCGAAAAGGTATATTTCAGTGCTTCTTTATAAAAATCCAGATCTTGCTCAATACCTTGCGTTTGGTCAAACTCCCGTAAAGCAACGGCCATTTCATCGGCATAGTTTTGTATCATTTCCAGCTCTTGCTGACTATCAAGCTCGCCTGTACCCCAACCGTTGTAATATCCGTATAATACATTGAAATCAGTAGATTGAATTTCATCATAAACTATTGCTATTAGTTTTGCAGGTAATGCTTCATGTAACATTGTTAAGGCAATATTTATTGCTGAAAAACACAGGCGAAACTATACTCCGCTTGTGATTCTGAGATATTTACCCAATTTAAATCTCACAAGCATGAAACTTAACATGATATATAAGATAATAATTGTTTATAGGTTCAACAATATATATCTTTCTATATAACTTATTAAGCCAATCGAAATCAAGAGATATGGCACTTTTCTCTTTATTCGTATAAGTTACCAAATTACTCTTTATATTAAATAATTCATTTCTGTGTGTTAACTTAATGTTAACAGGGAGATGTTTTATGGTATCTGGTCTTACTGGCTTTTCTTTTATCCGAAAGCAAAATGCATTTTCATAATAAGAGGTTCTAAAAAAATCCCAGGAAGTACCATTGGCTCCTTTATGACATAAACTGTCATTTTTATCGTACAATATCCATAAATCTTTACCACTGACTTGAGACTGTACCTTAATAGGCAGTAATAATAAAGAAAACATGCTAATTATTACAATTTTTGTTTCCATTCTGCTTCAGTTGTTTGATAATGTTTATTATTCTATTTTTTTCAGCTTGAGTTTTTTTATTCCATACCACTGTTTTCATTAGGCCTGACCATGCAATGGCATTATATTTCTCCTCAGAATAAGAAGGGTCGAACTCTTTTAATGCCTCAACCATTATTTCAATATAATGTTGAGCCATAAGGTTGTGCTGCGGTGTTCCATTATTTCCATACCTATATCTCGTATAGTAGTCAAATAAACCAGGAAAATCATTTATTTTTATTTCATTATTTACAGATTTAATTTTCCTATACATCTCAGCATGAATAGTTTCATGTATAAAAGTTTTTGCTACTCCTAAGGTCGGACGTTCATTCAAAGTATTTCCATTAATTAATATTTTTATCCAATAATCGCCCAAGTCATCAGGAGAACGATCCGTTTTTCCGTTTTCATTGTCATCTAATGAATAGTCTAACTCATATTTTAGGTGAGCAACAGGAAATTCACCGTCAAATTTCTGAACATAACGTTTCATTAAATTACCTTTTATTAGTTTCTGATAAATGCAATCAGCTTTCGGATTTTGTTTAAGGTCTGATGCATCCACTACCGGACAGCTGCAAGGCGGACATGCAGGAGTTATTCCTGCAACTTTCAGGTTGTCATCAAGGCACCCACCGCAAACAGGGCAGGTGTTTATACAAAAACAATCATTATCTTGCGTATCTGGTTCATATGCACCTTCGGTACCGTCAGTAGTGCTACTTCCTGTATCCACCCACACACATTGTGTCGAGGTACCTACATATTCCAGATACGGAGTGCCGCATATTTCTTCACTTCCATATTCTATTGCATCGCCAACGGTTACCGACCAATTATTTGTTACGCAGTCCTGGCTCCAGGCATACACAGCAACATCGGTGCATTCAAGTATCATATCCTTTAACCTCACCTCGGTGCCGATATCAAAATCAAGTGTCACCTTATGGGTTACTTCTCCGTTGGTGAAACGCCATCCGTTTATAAACTCTCCTTTTAAAGAATGATACAATACCAATCCGTTAAAATCTTTATCTTTTTTTGTATACATATTAGCCCATAAGTGAAAGTCTTTTTCCTTTAAATATTTCTTATCTCCAACAAAAGTCATGATGAAGCTAACCATTTCTCCCGTTTTTTTATACCTCATTACAACAATTTTCGACATAGATGTTATATATCCGTAATTACCGGTTTCTATCCATTCGTTAAAAGCATCTTCATAAGCAAATCCGAAAGGTTTTTGTGACAAAATGCGTGTTTCTACTACCTCCACATATTTATTGCTTGATTTAATAGTTTTATGCCAGTTAGGTTTAATGTATTTTTTGTTTTTTGAATTCCTGCCTGACTTTAATTCAATTATTTCCGGCTGGTATGATTCAAACCAGTCTCTTGCTTCTTTAACTGTTAATGAATCTGAACTACTTGTAATGATTTCATTTTCACATCCCCAAAGTAATGTGGTTATGATTATAATAACTACTCCTAAAATAATAAAAACATTTTTCATCCTAAGTATATTTAAGTTTTTATAATTAATTATCGATTATATTCTGCAATCTAAAAAAAAGCCCCCCCCTG
>JAADEM010000010.1 GCA_013153405.1 Chlorobiota bacterium | reverse complement strand
TGTATGCACTTAATTCTCTGAAATCTTTATAATGTATCATCATTTCAATTTCAAAGTATAAATTCTATCAATTAAAACATGTCATATAACCAGACAAAGCTTTTAACACTAGAACACTAGAACCATAGAACCATAGAACACCTTACCTTATAACCTTAATCTTCGACCGGTCTCTCAATGTTTCATATCCTTTTATGATTAGGCGTTCGCCGGGTTTCAAACCTTCAGTAACCTCAACAAATCCATTGTTTTCCATTCCGGTGCGAATGTATCTGCGGCGGGCGGTCTCGCGCTGCGCAACAAATACGTACTTACGATTTCCTGCCGACTGCATAACATCTTTAGGTATTACGAGAGCACTGTCGCGACGGGCAACAACGATCTCTGCCTTTACAAACATTCCGGGACGAAGCTTTAAATCCTTGTTTTTTATCTCTATCCGACCTTTGAATGATCTTGTCTCCTCATCAATGGCAGGCGATAACTCCGATATGTAACCGGTAAGTGTATCATCTGGAAGCGAATAATTCATTATTCTTGCCTCTTGTTTCAGCCCCACTTTACCCATCTGGTTCTCGGGAAGGTTCATATCCATTACAACCGTTGAATACTCCATATAGCTTATAAGCTGCTGACCGGTTTCAATTCTTACTCCGTTTGAGTAGTAGGGCAAATCGGTAATAATTCCGTCGAACGGAGCAGTTACTTTCATCTTAGCCAGTTTTATCTTTGCAGTTTCGTATGCCTGACGTGCAGTCACCAGTGTTTTTTCCGAGTTTACAAGTTCACGAAGGGTTACACCGCCTTTTTCGTAAAGTGCCTGCTGTTTCTTGTACTCCATCTCCGAAATATCAAGATCAAGCTTTGCTCCTTCTATGTTAGTCTGATTACGGTACTCCTCATCTTCAATTTTAATTATCACATCACCTTTCTTCACTTTATCACCCATTCTGAACTTATGACCGGTACGAGGATTGGTTTGCAAAAAATATTCTCCCGCAATTTCAGATTTGTACGAGAATTCCTGCGACGGCTTAACAGTTCCGGTAGTGACCATAGTCTGTTCAAAAGGTTTTCGTTTCAGCTCCTCAACAGACACATTAACCGCAACATCGGTGTTGAAGTCACCTGCCTCATTGCCACAGGCAGAAAGTACGAGCAAAAAGAGGATGAAAAAACCACCCTGTAATTTTCCTTTGGGGAAACTAAAATGTATTGATAAGATGTTTGCTTTATTCATTGATTTACGTTTTTGTCGGTTACCAGATTCTTCCCATTTATATTACACAGAAAAGGTTTCTATTATTTTATCGACTCCGGCTCAAGTGCAGGAGTTATCAACTCTTTCTTTTCAAAGTCGTAAAGTGTTTGCAGCTTCATATTCAAAAGCTCAAGCTTATAGTTTATTATGGCATTTATCAATGCATTCTTTTTTTGGGTAAGCTGATTCTGCTGCAGGTTAAGGTCCATACTTGTAAGGTCTCCGTTACGGTATTTTTCAAGACTTATTTCATAGGTAAGCTCTGCATTCTCCTGATTTTTCCGGGCTATTTCGATTTGTGTAAGAAGATTGCCCAGACTACGGTAAATCTGACGAATAGTAAGCTTTATGTTCACCTCTTCATCTTTCAGGTTATACTCTTTTGCCTGCAATGCTGCCTCTGTAGCTCTTAATCGTGCTTTCTTCTCTCCCCAGTCCCACAAAGGAATATCAAGTGTGAAATTTATAGTCTGGTTATCGGTTGGCTTGTCATACATATTTCCGAGCTTCTCGTCCATTCCGAAAAGACCTACTTCGATACCAATATCACCTCTGAATTCGTTAAGAGCATTGGTTTTGATAATATCGAACTGTCCCTGTTCAATTTCTATCTGCCGCTGACGAAGCTCCATACGATTATTCAAAGCATAGTCAAGTGCCTGGTTCAGGTCCACATCGACAGGTGTAACCGAAACATCAGCAATCACCATAATATCCTCCTCAAGAGGAATCCCAAGTGCCTGTTTAAACTGGTCCTTCACATTTTCAAGGTCCACTTCGTTATTCTGCATTGTTGATTTACTCGAAAGCATATCGAGCTCTGCCTGCAACAGCTCCTCCTTGGCTGTAAGTCCGGCATCCACTTTGTTTTTAATAATATCATAACTCTCTTTCCGGTTCTGGTACTCTTCGCGTGAAGTAATCAGGTTCATCTGTGTCTGGTACACCTGATAAAAGAACTGGGTAATCTGCTTTTCAACAGCAAGCTCACGAACGGCATAGTTAAGCTGAGAGTTTTCATAAGCAAGCTCAAGCTCCTTAAGGTCAAGCCTCTGCCTGTTGTAAGTAAAGACAGGCTGTGTAAGCTTCAGCGAAAGATTATTACTGAATCCGCGGGTGGTATTATCTGTGTTAGAGCTATATGAATCCTGCCAACCGAAATGGTTATTGAGAGAGATGGTTCCATCGGTCCAGATTATGGGCTGTTCGATGCTGAAAGTTCCGGCACTCTCAGTATTCTGCACATCAATCCATTTACCAATATCTTCATTATACCTTCGGTCACGGGTAAACTGAATAGGATTGAGGTTCAGGCGAAAATTGGATTTCAGAGAAGCCCGTTGTGCTATAAGGTTTTCACGATTCTGTTCCAGCGAAAGACGTGCCTGAATTATGTCTGGACTGTTCTTCAAAGCCTCTTCCACTGCCTGCTGAAGTGTAAGCAGGCGCTGGGCAGATACAGAAAAAACAACAGCAAAAGTGAACAAAAGAAGGAGAGCATACTTCTTATCCCTCCTTTTACCCTTACTACCCCCGGAGGGGAGAATGAATTGTTTATAATTCTTATAGTATTCTTTCATTTTTGGTTTGGTAAATTTTAATATTTCATCATCTCTTAACCAGCTTAATTGCATCACCTATAACCATTGATGCATCCGTTTTATCCGACAGTTCAATAACAGCCTTTCCTTCTGAGAAGTAAAAATCACCAAGAAGTTCCCAACCTCCGTTTTCAGGTATAGTAACCTCAATATCTTCATCTCCGTCATCATGATGTACAATAAACAAATACTTATCCTCTTTCTTCTTTTTATTCCGGAATCTGCCTCTGCCCATTGTTCTCGGCAAGTAGGCATACACATCGTAATCGCCACTTTCTTTTATATCAGCCGACCATTTAATTCTGGCATCACCGTTTCCGCTTCGTTTGAAATATGCGGATTTTATGTACTTACCAAAGAAGTTTGCTCCTGCCACAAGCTCCCATTTATATGGAGGATTCCAGAAACGAAAACTCTTATATTCCATATCTTCTTCAAGTGCATTCTGACGATTAACCCACCAATCCTTAATACTATTGGTTTCAGCCGTATTAATCACCTCACACCCTTTATCCTCATTATCTACAATTATCTCAAATGGCTCAGCATAACGCACCTCCTTTTTCGATGGTCTGATACCCTCAAAATAATCCTTGTAGCCCTCTTTCTCAATAACATTAAAATCAAAAATCCTGCTTGATGACGGGATATTTTTAGCAAGAAATGTATTAACAAAAATCACTCTGGGTTCCTGTTCGGTAATAAACCCAATCTCAACAGTTTCACCTGCCTTTATCAGATAACTCTTCTTGTTGTCTTCAGCATCAGACATCCTGGAACGAAACCGTCCGCGCATATTACCGCGCATTCCCTCCATCACCATAAACTCAATAATCCCATCAGCTTCTCCGGTATTTTTAACAGGCAAACTAATAAAATGACGGACTCTGTCACCATCCGTAATTTTATAAACATCAGCACGACCGAAAAGGAAAGCTGCAGTTTTATTCTCATTCATCCATGTATTCAGAGTTTGTCTGAAATCATTCCCTGTTTTAGCCGAGATATCATCACTAAATGCTTTTAACGAATAGTTTGTGAAAGCATTTGCAGCCAGAAGACTGTCAATAAAACCGTCAAAATCCTTATCTCCGGTCTGCACTCTCAGCGTATTGAACAACTGTGTTCCTTTTGCTGCAATAATATTGGCAAATTCCTCTTCCTGTTTCTCTTTTATAAGTTCATTAAGAGATTTATCCTTGAGTGATAAAATCACTTTATCAGTTGAGTTAAGTCCTGAACTGAACCCTCGTGTCATAGTTTTCTGTCTGCTGAACAAATAACTTTCCATAGCAATATTCAAAACCGGATATCCTTTCTGATCAATAAAATCACGATAAGTGTAGAACATAGGGAAGACCTGATATGGCCCCCAGCCATCAACCTTACGGCTTTCATCAATACGAATCCCCATAAAAAATGATGTTGGCTGAAAAAAGTTCTCACCGATAAAGCGTTTGAACAATTTTACCTGCAGTTCCTCCTTCGAAAGTTCCTCTTCGGTACGTTTCGACATACTCTCTATCATCTTGCTCTGTATGTTCAAGTCATTTCGCCAGTTTCCACCTCCATTTTCAGGAAAATATACTATTTCCGGCATCTGATTTTCGGTTGCAAGAGTGAACGATCTCATATACGCCAGATAATGTACAGGTGCTTCAACCACATAAAACTTATCAAACGGATATTTTATACCTAGCTTACGTTCATAATCGTTCTTCATCTCTTTGATAAGATATGGTATAGTATCCCTGATAGAATCAAAAGCCAACAAATATGCATTATGCTTAGGATGCCTGAAAACCCTCATTCGAACGGAATCTATTTCCATTTCATCAGAAATATAATTTCCGATGGTCAGACTAAATGCATTAAGTTTATTTTTGGGATCAAAAACAAACACTCCAGGCTCAGGAGACTCCTCCTCACCTTGTGCAATCACAGTAAGTTCAGGTTTGGTTTTCACTTGTACCATGAAGTCTGAAAATCTGAATTTCGTCCAGTACTTATCCGTAGCGACCACCGGATACCAGTTTGCTTCGCGTGTTAATAAAACATAACCGGGAGTTACATAAGCAAAATCTTTACCCAGAACCGACATATTGGCTCTGTTGGCACGGGAACGGGTTTCATCCGAAATATCAGGATACATCACCGAATTATCAATATTTCCCGAATATTTCATTTCAATATCGACGGGAAAATTCCCTTCAAGTGCTGTTTCAGGAATTGTAATAAGGTGCAGATTCCGGGTATAATCAACATTTTTACCATTAACTTTTACCGATTCAACTTTTAGTCCGGGATTCAGTGCAAAAACCAGGTGATCGTTAATGTCTGATGTATCCGCAACCGACATCACTACGGTAGTTATTATTTTACTTCCTTCATGAACAAGATTTATATCGTATGATTCAACAGAATAAGGACTATCCTTCAATTCAGCGTTAATCTTTCTCACCTCATTTAATCTGTCAGCTCCACTACCCTTTTTTACTATATACAAACCAAACATTGAGATTGCAGTTGCCAGCAATATTGCATTTAAGAGGTAAGTTGTAACCCTGAACTTTTTTTCCTGAGGAAGGCGAGGCAGAAGAGCAATCGTAAGTCCCACAAAGAAAAGACCGGCAATAAAATATGCCCCCCGCAGCAACAGCACTGTATAAAATTCGGAAAAACCGGTAAAATCGGAATATGCCATCGGGGTGAAATAGTTAAGAAAATCCCATACTCCGTATAGCTTGTATTGAAAATAGAAAAGAGATACGGCAATGTATCCAAGCAACAGAACAAAAGTAATGGCCTGATTGCGCACCATCATCATTACAAAGAAAGACAAGCCAAGAACGAAAACCAATGTAGGCAATGAAACGAGCAACGGATATATTACAAAAGTGTAGAGATTAAAGTTCAGATCATTACTGATAAATGTTATTACAGCTCCAATAAGCAGAACTATAAGGTTCAGTATCACAAACACCTTCAAAATCCCAAGAGTCTTACCCGTTACATAAGCAAAATTTGAGATGTCACGAATGTAAAATGCTTCTGTGGTATCCAGCTTTTTGTCCCGACCAAGAAAGTCGGCAGACAGGAAAATTGCTATCACGGCCTGCGCTATATTCAGGAAAAACAGATTTAGATAAGGAACCGCTCCCGGGATAAGACGACCAGGCAGTCCGGTACCGCCAATCACGCCAAAACCGAAAAGATCGAAAAATATTATAATTATAAGTGCCAATGCCGAGAAAATTCGGAAGAACCAGCTCCTTAACAATGTTTTCGACTCATAACGAGCCACCATACGGATTTTAAAGAATGTGTTCATATCTTGAGTTAAAAGTTGAAAGGTTAAAGTTTAAAAATGACTTTAACAAAAAGTCAGAAAAAAGATACGCCGGGGTCAGACTGTTGCTCCCTCTTTTTTTGCCATATATTCCATAAAATAAACATAAGCATGTTCGAGGTTAGGCGTAATAACCTCACCCTTAAGGCCGTCAAGTTTATCGGCAACAAGCTCGACTTCATAGCCCATTTCATCGGGTACCGACGACACAACCGGGTAACGCTCATTGATGTTTTTCATTTCATCGGCAAGAACGTGTGTCCTGAAAACGTGACCGTCGGCAAGCCTGACGAACTCTTCAGGCCCGCCCTCGAAATGAACTGAGCCCTCGTTCAGCAATGCCATTTTATTGCAGGTTGAGGAAATATCGCCAACAATATGTGTGGAAAGAATTATTATGACCTCTTTTTGGCTAAGGTTTGAAAGAATATTCCGGAACCTTATCCTCTCTTCCGGATCAAGGCCTGTGGTCGGCTCATCAACAATTATAATTTTCGGATCGCCAATAAGTGCCTGGGCAATACCAAGCCGGCGCTTCATACCGCCCGAGAGTTTGTTTGCATAGCGGTTTCTGACATCAAAAAGACCTACACTCTCCAGCATCTCATCAACCGCTTTAAGGCGTTCTTTTTTGTTTGTCATACCTGCCATCGAAGCAGCGTAGTCGAGGAACTCCCATGTTTTCAGCTTCACAAAAAAGCGAAAATCCTGAGGCAGATAACCGAGCATAGAACGAACCTCTTTGCGGTTTTCCGAAAGTTCTTTTCCGTTAACATAAACTTTACCCCCGGATGGTTTCAGCAGGGTAACAAGAATTCGCATCAGTGTGGATTTCCCGGCACCGTTAGGGCCAAGCAGACCGAACATGCCGTCAGTAATGGTGAGATTTACATCGTTTAATGCCTTGAAATGGTTTTTATACTCTTTTTCAAGGTGTTCTATTTTGATTTCCAAGGTTCAATAAATTTGGGGTTAATTATTATGGATATCTGTCCGTAATTTACATAAAAAATCCTTTTTGGTTTAATGTTTGTCACATTTTTTGCCTGCTACGGCATTCAACGCAAAATAAAGTTTCAAACCTGTTTATTGTTTTGTCATCTTCTCTGGTTTTAACCAGGAATAAAACCAGACTCTTTTTTTAATTCATTAGACTTTGAGAATACGCCCATCCTTTCTTGTTCTTCATCTCTTTAATAAGAAATATAAAATCTGTTCCAAAAAGACTTCACGTTTTCGCACCTTTGCGTGAAAACATAAAAAAAGGACGGTTAAGCCATTTGGCTATTGCCGTCCTTTTTATCATCATTAGATCATTCCCTTACCGCGTCTCCCTTTGCCTTTCATTGCATGCATGTCGAACATTACTTTCTGATCATCGTTGAGCAAAGATCTTACTTCCATACGATGTGACAGTCTGTTTTTAGCCATATCAAGCTTCACATTACCTATTTGATCAATAACCTTATCCACCTCTTTCAGATTTACATTATCACCTGTTGTGAGGGTTTTAAGTTTTGCTTTGTACTCATTAAGCTTATTCCGGAACTGAGTCATTGCTTTCATTTCATCCAGACGCAATGATTTAAGCTTGTCTTGTTGTTCCTGTGTCAGGTTCATCATCAAAGCAATACCAGGTTGTCCCTGCATTCCTATCTGAGGACCAAACATTCCCTGGCCTCTGCCTTGTCCGGGGCCCATACCTTTACCGGGCATCATTCCGTTAGCCATACCGACTTTCATTCCGGGTCCCATGCCTTTACCTGCCATCATTCCCATTCCTTGTCCGCCTCTCATTCCCTGGCCTATTCCCTTTTGTCCGGGACCATTCAATCCACGCATTCCCATATTTCCCGGCATTCTGCCTTGTCCGGCACATGGCATCGGTCTTCCCTGTCCGAATCTTCCTTTCATTCCCTGACCTTTACCTCTGAATCCTTTACCTTTTTGTCCCATCATACTGCTGCGGGCATCAAACATTATTTTTTGCTCATCGGTTAGCACATTACGAATATCAAGGCGGGTACGCATCCTCTGTTTAGCAATATCTGTTTTCAGGTTTTCAATCTCAGCCAGAACTTTTTCAGCTGCTTTGGTATCAATATTATCCCCGGTTGTAAGGGTACGTAATCTGGCTTTCTTCTCATTTATCTGATTGCGCAAAGGCAATACCTTTTTCATCTGAGACGTACGAATTTTCTCAAGTTGATCTTTTTGTTCCTGTGTAAGGGTACTGAACAGCTGAAGGTTCATTCCGTTGTTCAATCCTCTTTGCATTCCACGCTGGAATTGTGCACTTCTGCGACCTGCAAAATCATTTTGGTTACTTACAGGTTCTGTTGATGATGTAAGGAATATAAGTAATCCCAACATCACTATTACCGGAAAATATCTTAACTTTTTCATTTTTTTTAAAATTTTACCTTCGTAAAACGAAGAATTAAACATTTACTTTTCAAACTCCTAATTTCTGTTTTTCGCATAAAACCTTACTCTGCCCTTTGAGAAGGTTCCAGCCCGACTACGATAAGCCTTAGGGCACAGACATCTCATAATCGCAAATTATCCTACAAACATCGCGATGTTCAATTTTCTACTCTGGTTTCTTAGATTCGGGTTTAGTGAAGGTATATAGATTTAATCTGTCTTCCTGTTTTTATTAAATCTGCCTCTGAACGGAGGGCCGAAATCATGGCGCCTCATCTTCATCATCATATTTTTGTGTATTTCGTCGAACTGCTCCCTCTGTTCATCGGTAAGCATAGACTTTATTTCTTTCAGATGGTTTATATTATCCCATTCAAACTCCATTTTTTTTGTAGTAATCTCTTCTATCAGTTCAGCAACCCGGACTGAATCCTGTTCTTCGGAGAACACCTGTTTCCCAAGTAAGACTCTCAGGCTGTCTATCTGTTTTGTAGTAGCTCTCATTTGTTCCGCGTGCTTCTTTTTAAGCCTGAAATAAACCTTTGCCTGGGCCGAATCCATATTCAGTTTCTTTATCAGGTACTGACCATATCTACGCTCAACAGGAGCTTTTTTTACCACTTCAGTATTAAGAGGTTCATTCTGAACTGTGGTTCTGCTGACCCATATTCCTATGAATATAATATTCAGCAAAAGAAACAACAACAGCAATCCCCAGCATATTTTACATTTTTTGTCCATCGGTTTATTATATTTTTAGTTTCCTGTTTCACCGGCCCGATATGGTTAGCGCACCCGGAATAAGTGTTACTTAAATTCTGTTTATTTTCTACCTGTAATTAGATTCTTCAACATCGTAATCACCTGAGGTCAGGTTTATCCACCATTGGTCTTCTCTATCTATATTATACTCTGATGTGTAAGCAGTATATATTTCCCGGTCGGTATTGACCTGCTTAATGCTTGTGATCAGAATCAACAGGTTTCCAATAACTGCAAATACAATCATTGCTGCAGCAATACGTATATAGGGCATGAAGTTCATCGTAACTGTTCTGCCACCGTACACTTCTTCCTCAAAACGCTTCATTACATTTGATGCAAAAGACGGTGGTGGTGAAACCCTAGGCACATTTTCCGAGAATTTCAGTATCTCGTCAATACGTTTTTCGATATGTCTATCCGTATTCCTCATTTGCTTAATAGTTTTATTTGTCATGCCTGCCTGATACAGGAAGGATTCTTTTGTCAGAATCCTGCTAATTTTTTCTTTTATTTTCCCCTGACCTTATACGGCAAACTTAGCCTTCAGTCTCATAGATTATTATTTCTCTTTTCTGTTTATTAAGACGATTTTTCAATAACTTTCCTGCGTTCAGGATATGTCTTTTTCGTAAAAATAGTCTGACAAAAGTTCTCTCAGCTTTTTCTTTGCCCGCACCAGCAGAGATTCAACTGACGACACTGATGTTTCCATCACTTCAGCAACCTGTTCCTGCGATAATCCTTCGAACTTTGACAGAATTATTGCCTGCTTCTGCCTGTCCGGAAGTTTGTCGATTGCTGCTGTCAGAATCTGCCTTTTCTCATCCTCTTCAAGCTGTTCCTGAGGCTGTTTTGTATCAGCCACTTTTAACCTGGCCATTTCATCATTTCCAAAAAAACTCAGGAGGCCGCTGCCTCTTTTTTTACGTTTCTTTGCCCTGATAAAATCGAGCGATTTATTCATCGACAATCTGTATAACCAGGTTGAAAGAGCCGAATCACCCCGAAAACTATCTATCGACCTGTATGCCTCAATAAATACTTCCTGTGCCACATCCTCGGCATCTTCCCTCTGATTCAGGAATGAAAAACAAGTATTATAAACCATATCCTGAAATCTGAGCACAAAAGTTTCAAACGCCTTTGCATCTCCTTTTTTCAGTTCCTTTATCAATTCCTGATCACTCATAGGTTTTTCCGGTCTCTTCACTCATTCAGACGTGTATTCTTTTATATTCCTGCGAAAACACATTGTTAAAATGAGTTAAAATGGAAACACATCCCTGCCTTTCATTGTTTTTAATTAATGAAACTAAGTTAAATAATTAACATTAAATTTAAAACTCAACTTTATTAATTAAGCATATCACACAATCCCCCCCCTTTTCCAATTACACCTAATTATTATCTGCACACCTGACTGGGATAAATCCCTATTCAACGACAACTGTCAACAATGTGCATTTATTTTTGTTACTAATTGTACAGGAAACGAGCAAAACAATTGATAACAGAATAAACAATAACATTAGGGCAGACTTAAATAATTAAAATGAGCAACAAATAATTTTATATATTTATCCATAAATATAACTATGATTTATGAAAAAGTTTATTTTTATTTTGATTATAACAGCAACTTCAATTCAGGCCAACTCTCAGGTTTTACTGTCACTTATCTTTGGTGACAAGTTGAATTCTCCCAATATTGAATTCGGTCTCGACGGAGGAGGAAGTATAACCAAGATTGCTAATATGGACACAAAAAAATACCTGCATGACTGGTATCTCGGTTTCTACTTTGACCTGGCAACAAAAGCAAATTTTAATATTTACACAGGAGTTCACGTTAAATCACGACTGGGAGCCGGAGATCTTACATTAAAAGATCTGGATGATTTAGGTATAAGACCGGTTGAGGACTTTGAAGGAAATCTGATTGACGGAACCTATTACCAGAAACTAAATACATTTGTTGTACCTGTCCTTATCCGTAAATATCTAAAAAACAACATCTATTTTGAAGTCGGTCCTCAACTCGGACTCACATATAAATCATTTGTTGAATTTGAAGAGATAACAGACGACAGAGAATCGATAATAAAAGAATACAATACGTCCTTAACCAACTGGTTTGAAGCAGATATTGCTGCAGGTGCAGGATATAAATTCAAAAAAGGGCCAGGATGGTCTTTCGGTATCCAGTATTTTTACGGATTTACAAATGTTTACAAAAACCGCTCAGGAACAAAAAACAGCGGGTTCTTCATTAGAGCAACTGTACCAATAGGACGGAAAAAAGCTGAAAAAAGACGGCAGAAAACAACTCAAAAAGCAACAGAACAAGGATTGTAAAAAATAATTGACACAAAAAACAGCAGAAAATTCTACTTTTAATTTCATTCCTGTACATTCAAACTTAAAGCTCATACTAAGTACCAAAGTAATTTATACATATCTTCTTTACTGTTTAAATAAATTTTTAAATATAAATTCTTTGTTCCTGTTTTTTTCCTCTTTAATACCTTAGTATAAAACAAATTGATTAACCCACAATGTATTTCATCTATTTTTGTCTCAAAACATTAGTGAGACTCTAAATCGGGTTTTATCCTTATCCAAATGAACCATTGATTAGTTCTGACTAAAAAACTATTTATGTGTTTACGGCTACATCAAAAAACAACTGTGAATAATTAATCATTTATATCCTACTGGTCAACATATTACAAAGCCTATTTTGTAACTAAAAAACAATTCAACCGTACAAGTATTTAATTTTAAGCTTGCTCCTGAAAAAACTTGTTCATTTTATACTCCAACACATGAACTTTTCCACGTGTAAGTTTTAACACATTTTACAACTTAAAAAAAATGTCATGGTAAGATTTTTTACTCTTTTACTGATTGGTTCAATAATTTCATTCCACAATTTATCGGCTCAAACAGAAGTTTGGGGGCAAGTGGGAAGCGATATTGACGGAGTTGCAAGCGAAGATCACCTGGGTGCTTCAATAAGTATAAGCGGAGATGGAACCATTATGGCTGTCGGAGCTCCGGATAATGATGAAAACGGAACAAACTCCGGTAGTGTAAGTATATACAAACTCAATGGCACTGAATGGCAACAATTAGGCAATATAATATATGGTGAATCAGGAGACAATTCCGGCTGTTCCGTTAGTTTAAGCGATGATGGATCAATTGTTGCAATTGGAGCAAATAACGGAGGTAGCTGGTCACAATATGGTACTGTTCGTATATATCAGTACAATAGTGGTTCAAACACCTGGGTGCAACTTGGTAGTAATATTAATGGTGAAGCCAGCTATGACCAGGCAGGCATATCAGTTAGTTTAAGGGCTGACGGAACCGAAGTTGCAATAGGTGCGAGCGATAATGGAGGGAATGGTTATTGTGCAGGGCATGTTAGGGTTTTCATATACACATCAAATGAATGGCAACAAATAGGGACTGACATTGATGGAGATGCAGCTGAAGATTATTTTGGCTCATCGGTAAGTCTGAGCGACGACGGTACAGTTCTGGCCGTAGGAGCATACAAAAATGACGGCTTCGACACAGATGCTGGACAGGTAAAAATATTCAAGTATGATGGAACATCCTGGAATCAATTAGGATCTGACATCTATGGCAAGGCAGAATACGGCTATGCCGGAACATCCGTTAGTATAAGTTCCGATGGTAATACCGTGGCATTAACTTCACCGGTAGAGCAAACTCCCAAAGTCTTTGTCTATTCATTCGACGGATCATCATGGACTCAATTAGGAGATGATATTCCCGGAGGGTATAACAATTATTTTTATAGCCACACGGTAAGTATAAACTCTGATGGATCGATAGTTGCAGTTGGTTCACCAACCGAAGATCCGGACAATGATGATTCAAATAAAGGACAAGTGTGTGTTTATGAATTTGATAGTACGAATAAAATATGGACACAGGTTTCAAACACCATTAAAGGCGAATCGGCATCTGACGGTTTAGGAAATTCTGTTTCTATTAGTAATGATGGCTCAATTGTAGCAGCCGGAGCACCCTGGAATGATGCAGGTAACAGCGACATTACATATAATTGTGGTCACGCCAGAGAATTTCAGCTAACCACTACCACAAAAATAAATGAGATATCATATGAGGATATTCTTACCTATCCTAATCCTACTCACGATATATTAAATATTAGTTCTAAATCGGATATAAAACAGGTAGTAGTTTCCAATATAGTCGGAAAAACTGTAATGGTAAAAAACAATGTAAACAGAGATTATCGACTTGATTTGTCAGATCTGAGGAACGGAATTTATATTATTACAATAAAAACAGATCGTGGTATCATAAATAAAAAAATATTAAAACGATAGCATTAACGATCAATAGAACAGAGAGAATCTTAGTCTGATCATAGAATTATTTAAAGAGTTAATCTTATCAGACTCAATAAAAATCAAGAGAGGCTGCCCGGTATTTTTCGGACAGCCTCTCTTGATTAATCATAATGTATTACAAAAAACAACTCCTATTTTATTTTAATCTTTTTAAACTTAAATAACTCTCAAATCTTTTATCTAAATTCTCAAATTCATAATTAATCCAATCTCTAATTGAGAACTTGTCTTTGATTAGTCTTTCTCTATATTCTTCATTAAGATCATTTTTCACAAGCTCTTCAGATATACTATTTAATTTTAGAATTTTATTTTTGATATCCATAATAAATTTATAAACATCTGAATTAAACAAAAACACACTTTCAACTGATATAGAAACCATTTCTTTATCTTCAAATAATTCATACTTATTATCCTGAAGAACTTTCAATAATACATTTCTA
>JAADEM010000146.1 GCA_013153405.1 Chlorobiota bacterium | reverse complement strand
TAACGACGGGCAAATATGCCGTTGTCTTTTAATTTAAGATATAGTTCATCACGGCTTATTCCGTAATCATTTTCTTCTACAAAAACAGGAAAATACGAATAGTTGTGTAAAACACCTTCCAACTCATTCATAAAAGATATACCGGGTACGTTTCTCAGTATTTTACGATAAACTGTAGCTACTTCTTTTCTTTTTGCTATGGCTTTTTCAACATACTTCAACGATAATAACCCGTATGCAGCCTGAAATTCATTCATCTTGGCATTAATACCGGGCTCTTCAACCACCGTTTCATCCCTGAATCCGAAATTCTTAAGATTATCGATATGATGTTTCATATCATCATCATGACTGATAATTGCACCGCCTTCAATGGTAGAATATGTTTTCGTGGCATGAAAGCTCAGAACAGATAAATCTCCCTCCTGAAGTATCGATTTGCCGTCTTTTTTAACGTTAAAAGCATGGGCTGCATCATAAATAACTTTAAGACCGTGCTTACGGGCAATTTTGTTTATTTTATCAGTATCACACGGATTACCATAAACATGAACGGCTAGAATCGCGGTTGTTTTTTCGGTAATGGCAGCCTCGATTTTATCCGGATCAATATTTAATGTAACAGGATCAATATCTACAAATACAGGAGTTATATCGTTCCACCACAAAGAGTGTGTTGTTGCAACAAAACTATATGGTGTGGTTATGACTTCGCCCGTAATTTTCAAAGCCTGCAAAGCTGTAACTAAAGCCAGGGTTCCGTTGGCAAACAGAGATATGTTATCCACATCGAGAAATTCACATAATGATTTCTCAAGTTCCTGATGATAATGCCCCTGATTAGTCAGCCATTTACGTTTCCAGATATCATCCAGTATCTCACGATACTCCTCCAGAGGAGGCATTAACGGAGATATTACTCTAATCTCTTTATCCATTTATAAACTTATTTAATAATTCATAACGGGGAGTCATCTGTACATCGTGCGAGAACAATTCTGTAAGACGCTTTTGTCCGTTATGTGCCAGACGTTTTAAATCGTCCGGATGCTGATAGTAATACAAAACTTTGTTTGCTATATTTTCCGGATCATGATCGATTATAACAATTTCCTCGCCATCCTTAAAATACTCATTTTGTCCCAGCTCATCGGTTACAAACATTGCAGCCCCAAGAATTCCGGCATCCTCACCAAGCGGGAAACCGTCAAAAGCTCCGGGGGCAAGAACATTGAACCTGTTAGGAGACAAAAAGACATCAAACTCTGACAATACATTCATATACTCATCCTTATTCAGTGTACCATGAAAAACAATTTTGTCTTTTATATCGGCCACATTCACATCATTCTCATCAAATCCTCCGACAACATGTACCCTCAGGTTTTCAATCTTATTATATAAAATACGGGCAACCTCAATAAAAATATCATACCCCTTATCCCTGCCCTGAGGGGTATATTTGTGTGCCACAAAACCAATATCAAATGTTTCTTTCTTCTTTTTATTTCTGTACTCTTCTTTAAACTCTATGGGGAAACCACCGTATATAAATGTTATTTTATCTTCAGGACACAACTTTTTCTCAACCAGATACCTGTATGAAACATTCTGAGTTACAATCACACCCCTGAAACACGATGATGAACACAAACGTTTTAAATGTCTGTCGGTTTTTTCCTGATTTAACCTAAATCCACCTCCAGGATAAAGAGTGAAAATAAAAGGAATCTTATTCTTTTCAATATATGAAATAAACTCCATTCCGTTATGTAAAAACATAAAATAAACAAGGTCGGCTTTTACAGGTTTATTTTTGTTAAAACGCTTTACCTTTTTCGATAATTCAGGATAAAACTTCTCATAAACTTTCAAATCCTTCTTAAACTGTTTTCTGTCGCCCGATTTTCCATACGACGAGGATGAAGTCATAACTACAGAATCATACTTAGTCAAATAGTTATTGTATTCAATTATCCTGAAAAGATTGCTAACCGTAGGAAAAGCATCATCAAGAATAATGAGTTGGTACTTTTTGTTATTGAATAATTTCAGAAAATTAAACTTATAACTATTAAATCTTTTAACAATCCCTTTTTTCAGTCGCTGAAGTTCCATCAATTCTGAATTACAAATTTAAAATCCGGCCTTACACAGCCAATCCAGTGTCCGTACCATTCCATACCCTCCCTGTTATCAACAACCTCGAAATTGAATATATTATCAAGGAAACAAACAATCTGTTCTTTTTCTACAAAGTATATATCAAGCTTATATGCCAGATTATTCAAAAATTTACCCGGAATAAACAACCGGGCAGAATGAACACCTCTTCTAATTTTAACATAGTCACTTACAAGTGCACTGACAGTTACATCATCCAACGTTTTAAGTGTAACACTCAGATTAAATTTTTCGAAATCGAGAAAAGTATGAAATTCAAAATCAAGATAAAAATCGGTGATTGTATCAATTACTCCGTTTCTGTCCGAATCCCATCCCACTTTAGTCAGTTTCACTTTATCATTTCCTCTGGCTTCAGTTAAATTCCATCGTTTAGTCTTAACAAAATCACCGCCGCCGTCAATAATATATTTTGAAATTACATCCTGAATATTGTCAGACATATATTTTACCATACCATTTTCGAGTATAACGCCTGAATTACATAAGTTTTTTACGGCTCCCATGTTATGACTTACAAACAGAACTGTTCGGCCGTCCTGTTTGCTCACATCCTGCATTTTACCAATAGCTTTTTTCTGGAACTCCGCATCACCAACAGCCAGTACCTCATCAACCACCAGTATCTCCGGCTCAAGATGAGCAGCAACCGCAAATCCCAGCCTGACCATCATTCCTGATGAATAACGCTTAACCGGGGTGTCAATATACCTTTCAACACCCGAAAATGCAATTATCTCATCGAGTTTAGAACGTATCTCACGTTTTGTCATTCCAAGTATTGCCCCATTAAGAAAGATGTTCTCACGACCGGTGAGTTCAGGATGAAAACCGGTACCTACCTCTAACAACGA